>CANJPG010000017.1 GCA_947476065.1 Fidelibacterota bacterium | reverse complement strand
TTCCTGGATGGTCGCGCGCGGTGTGGGCTCTTCGGCGATATTGCTCTGGGAGCCGATCGAGACATAGAGCTTCGTGCCATCGGGGCTGAGGTTGACGTTGCGCGTCGAATGTCCGCCGCCGCCGCCGAAGGCGCCTTCGGGCGTGACCAGCGTTTGCTTCTCACGCGCCTTGGTGTCGCCGGGGCTATAGGGAATGCGCCAGACGCCGGCACTGTCGCCGATGTAAACCGCACCTTTTCCGAAAGCGATGCCGTAAGGGATTTTGAAGCCCTCGGCAAAGGTGGTGACCAGCTCGGCTTTGCCGTCGCCGTCGGCATCGCGCAGCAGCGTGACCTTGCCGGCGTTCTGTTCGGTCAGCAAAACATCGCCATTGCCGGCGACATTCATGTTGCGCGCGCTGGAGAGTTTTTCGGCAAAGACATTGACCGTGAAACCGGCCGGCACCGTCGGCGTCGTACCGGCGGGGCGGGGCGTGTTGCGCGAAGGGTTCGACTTGCTGGGCGTGTCACCCGGCTTAGGCAAGGCCCCCGCGTCGATCTTGATCTTGGTGCCGGGTACAGGCGCGTCGGCAAAAACAGGAGCCGTAAGAAGGACCGCGCCGCACAGGGCTGCCGCTGCCTTTAAGCGTGTTGTCATCGCTTCAACTCCTTTTAGCCGGTCACGTGAACTAGATCGTCGTGTTGACTCCGTTGGCCGCGCTGGCGTTCCCTGCCGCGTCGCGTTTCGGTCCGCCTTTGGAGACGACAACCATCGCCGGGCGCAGCAGGCGGTCATGGATCATGTAGCCTTCCTGGAAGACCTGCACGACGGTGCCACTGGGCACGGTGGTGTTTTCGACTTCCTGGATGGCGTTGTGGAAATTGGCGTCGAAAGGTTGGTTCATGACGTTCATGCGCCGCACACCCTGATTTTCCAGAACCGTGCCGAGTTCTTTTTCCGTCAGCTCCACGCCCGTGGCCAGATTGCGCAGGGTATCGTTGCCGGCTCGGGTTTCAGCGGGGGCGGCCAGCAACGCGCGGCCGAGGTTGTCGGCTACTTGCAACAGCGCCTTGGCGACATTTGAGACGGCATATTTGGCATTGTCGGCAATGCGCTTGTCGGCGCGTTTGCCGGCATTCTCGGCCTCGGCGAGGGCCGAGAGCTTTTCGCTTTTCAGCGTTTCGATCTGGGCTTCCAGCTCGGCGATGCGGGCCTGATAGTTGAAATCCTGCGCCGCCGATTGAGCGGGCGCCGGCTGTTCAAAGGGCGGATCACCGGCTGAGCCGTTGGGGGAGGGTGTGTTGAGGTCGGCGTTCGTCATGGGGTCTTCTTTACGTTGTGTGCGGAGACAATATTTTTGCGGGACCTATATTTATTGTTCGAGCATGCGTCCCACAAGCTTGGCGGTGTAGTCGACCATGGGAATGATGCGGGCGTAGTTGAGGCGCGTGGGACCGATGACGCCGATCGCGCCGACGATCTGTTCGCGGGCGTTCTGGAACGGGGCGACGACCATAGAACACCCGGCCATGCCAAAAAGTTCGTTTTGGGCGCCGATGAAAATCTGCACGCCGTCGGCGCGGCCCACTAAATCGAGCACACGGACCATCTGCTCGCGCGCTTCGAGCACAGTGAACAGATGGCGAATGCTTTCCAGGTCCTCAAGGGCGGTCACATTGTTCAAGAGGTTGGACTGGCCCTTGATAATCAGCGCCGTGTCCCGCCCGCCCACGGGGCCGCCGCCCCAGGTCGCGAGCCCAGCCTTGACCACTTTTGTCGTCAGTTCGTCTAGCTGTGCGCGGCGTGAATCAAGGTCTTCGAGAATGCGCGCGGTGGCTTCGGCGATGGTTTTGCCAGCCAGATACGCGACCAGGAAATTGCCAGCCTCCACCAACGCCGAGGGCGGCAGGTCTGCCGGCACCTCGATCAGGCGATTTTCGACCACGCCGTTTTCGTTGACCATGACCACGAGGGCCCGGCCCGGCTTCAGATTGACGAATTCGATATGCTTGAGCGGCGCTTCCACCTTGGGGGCCAGCACCAGGCTCGCGCATTGGGCGAGGCCGGCCAATGTGCCTGTCGCCTGGGCGAGCACGTCTTCGGCCGAGCGCCCCGCCGCCTGGCAATGGGCGTCGATCGTCTTGCGCTCCTCGGCGTCGAGGCCGCCGGTCTGCAAAAGGCCGCTGACAAACATGCGCAGACCCGCTTCGGTGGGCAGGCGGCCGGCGGAGGTATGGGGGGCGAACAGGAGGCCGGCATATTCCAGATCGGCCATGACGTTGCGGATGGTGGCTGGCGACAACAGACCGCCCAGCTTGCGGGCGATGGTGCGCGAGCCCACCGGCTCGCCGGTTTCAACATAGGCATCAACAATATGCCGGAAGATTTCCCGCGAGCGCTCGTTCAGGGCGACGACGCTATGGGCGTCAAATCCGGTCATGGCTGCTCAAAATTTGAGAAAAGGGGTGCTGGCTATGTAAGCCGCGTACCCCGGAGCGTCAATGCGGGGCGGGGGGCACCATCAATCAGGGCGCTGCGCGCCGTCAATCAAGATGCTGCGCGTCCTCGATTAGGTCACATGGCCCGCTTTGACCCTGCCTTTTGGGGGTGTTAGACGGTGCGCCAACCTTTGTATTGGACAGCCTATGACCGTTAAACGCCACCTGGGTCGCGCCGCAGATGCCTTGAGGGAGGTCTCCTTCGAGCTCGGGGTAAACAAACACGCCGAGGGGTCCTGCCTGGTCAAATTCGGCGACACCCATGTTCTCTGCCTGGCCACGGTCGAGGATTCGGCGCCGTCCTGGCTGAAGAACAGCGGCAAGGGCTGGGTGACGGCCGAATACGGCATGCTGCCGCGCGCAACCAACACCCGCACGCCGCGCGAAGCGGCGAAAGGTGGTCAGTCCGGCCGCACCCAGGAGATCCAGCGTCTGGTGGGACGTGCACTCCGAGCCGTCACCGACATGCGCGGCTTCGGCGAAATTCAGGTGCGCGTCGACTGTGACGTCATCCAGGCCGACGGCGGCACGCGCACGGCCAGCATTACCGGTGGCTACCTGGCGCTGTACCAAGCCTTCGCCACCATGAAGCGCGTGGGCGCCATCACCAAAATTCCACTGCGCGAGCCGGTCGCGGCCATCAGCTGCGGACTAGTCAAGGGCAATGCCGTGCTTGATCTCGACTATGTCGAGGACTCCGGCGCCCAGGCCGATGCCAACTTCGTGCTGACGGCCTCGGGCAAGATTGTCGAAATCCAGGGCACCGCCGAAGATCACCCCTTCGCTGAAGAAGAATTCCTCGCGCTGCTCGCCCTCGCCAAAAAAGGCGTCGCCGAGCTCGTGACCTTACAGCAAGCCGCACTGGCCAAAGCAGGACTGTAAATGGCGCACCGGCGTTTCACCGGCGATAAACTTGTCGTCGCCAGCCACAACGCCAGCAAAGCGCGCGAGATTCGCGAACTGCTGCAGCAATTTCCCATCGAGGTCATTTCTGCTGCCGCTTTGAATCTGCCCGAGCCCGACGAAACCGAGATGACCTTCATCGGCAATGCCGAGCTGAAAGCTCGCGCTGCGGCGACAACCTCGGGCATCGTCGCGCTCGCCGATGATTCCGGCATGACGGTCGAAGCTTTGAACGGCGACCCCGGTATTTATTCGGCGCGCTGGGCGGGGCCCGGAAAGGATTTCAACTTTGCGATGAAACGTGTCGAGACCGAGCTTGGCGACAATCCCAACCGCCGGGCCCAGTTCAATTGTGCTCTGTCGCTGTGCTGGCCGGATGGGCACTGCGAGAGTTTTCAGGGCGTTTTACAAGGACAACTCGTGTTTCCGCCGCGCGGGACACAGGGCTTCGGCTACGATCCGATCTTCGTTCCCGACGGCCATACCCTGACCTGCGGCGAAATGGACCCGGCGGTGAAACAGGAGATCAGCCACCGCGCGATGGCTTTCCGTCAGCTGGTTGATGCTTGCTTTCTATGAGCTCGCGTATCCAAGGCGATGAAGGCTTCGGACTGTACGTCCATTGGCCCTTCTGCCTGTCGAAATGTCCCTACTGCGATTTCAACAGCCACGTCGCCGAACGCATTGATCAAGACGTGTGGCGCGAAGCGCTGCTGACGGAACTCGGCCACACTGCCGCGCGCACCAAAGACCGCGTGCTCACCAGCATCTTCTTCGGTGGCGGCACGCCCTCGCTGATGGACCCTTCAACGACCGCCGATATCATTGCTGCGGCACGTAAACACTGGCGCACCGCCAACGATCTGGAAATCACCCTCGAAGCCAATCCCGGCACCGTCGATGCCGACCGCTTTGCCGCTATCCGCGCGGCGGGTGTGGATCGCTTGTCCATGGGTGTGCAGGCGCTGCGCGAGTCCGACTTGAAATTTCTCGGCCGCCGCCATGATGTGAGCGAAGCCCGCAAGGCCTGGCGGGCCGCCGCGAAAATTTTCCCGCGCGTGTCCTTCGATTTGATTTACGCCCGGCCCGGCCAGACGCTCGACACATGGCGCAGCGAACTCGGCGAAGCTTTGCGTGAGGTCGCCGATCACGGCATCACGCACCTTTCGCTCTATCAGCTGACGATGGAAGCCGGCACGGCGATGAACGAGGCTCACGCGCGCGGCGAATTCATTTTGCCCGATGAAGACGCCGGTGCCGCGCTGTTCGAAACCACGCAGGAAATGATGGAGCGCGCCGGCTATCCCGCCTACGAGATTTCCAATCATGCGCGCGATGGGGCCGTGTGCCGCCACAACCTTACCTACTGGCGCGGTGGCGACTACGCCGGCGTCGGCCCCGGCGCCCACGGACGTCTGACGATTGATGGCACCCCGCGCGCCACACGCCAGGTCCGGGCACCCGCGCTCTGGCTGAAGCGCGTCGCCGCCGAAGGCCACGGCACCCAGGAGGAGGAAACGCTGTCAGCCCACACGCGCGCCCAAGAACTGGTGATGGTCGGCCTGCGCTTGACCGAGGGCCTCGATAAAGCTCGCTTCGCCCGCCTCGCCGGGCTGCCTTTGGCCAATGTCATCGACGCCGAGGCCGTGGTCTCCCTGGCCGCCGACGGTTACCTCGCCGACACCCCCGCCGCGTTGACTGCCAGCCCCAAGGGCCGCCTGACCCTCAACGCCGTTTTGCGTGAACTGCTGATTTAATCGCATAAAAGTCAATAATATCAGTGATATATCGTGATTTTTCTGACGTCTTTTCATCTTAGGTAAAGACTCAGCAGAATCCCCGAGACTCCTGAAACTCCGGGACTTTTTGCCTTTTGTTTACGATTCGTATACCTTGAGGTCCGAGGATTGGGGCTGGGTTTTATGGCCCCGCAAGGGGTTACGGCGCGGACTTAAAGGCACATGTACAACACCCGTTTGGATGGGCTGACGGAATACCCGTTCCAGCGCCTGGCGGCGCTGCTGGCGGGCGTGACGCCGCCGGCTGACTCCGCGCAACTAATTATGTCCATCGGAGAGCCACAGCACACGCCGCCGGCTTTGTTGCATGAGGCTTTGGCCGCCAATCCCGACGGCTGGGGCAAGTACCCCTTGAATGCCGGCACGCCCGATTACCGCGCGGCGGTGGCGGCGTGGTGCACCGCCCGCTTCAATCTGCCGACGGGATTCCTGGATGCCGACAAACACCTGCTGCCCGTGGCCGGCAGCCGCGAGGCCTTGTTCATGGCAGCGCAGCTGTGCGTGCCGCCCGCAAAGAACGGCAAGACTCCGACCGTTCTGATGCCCAATCCGTTTTATCAGGTCTATTTCGGCGCGGCGGTGATGGCCGGGGCCGAGCCGATTTTTGTGCCGGCGACCGAGGACACCGACTTTCTGCCCGACTACGGCGCCATTGCGCCCGCGGACCTCGCACGGGCCGCGATGGCCTATCTGTGCACGCCGGCCAACCCGCAAGGCACCGTCGCGAGCCTTGCGCAGCTCAAGCAGATGATCCGCCTCGCCCGTGAGCATGACTTCATTCTGATCTCGGACGAGTGCTACTCGGAGATCTACACCGACGCGCCGCCCGCCGGTGCGCTGGAAGCCTGCGCCGCGCTCGGCGAAGGTCTGAAAAATGTTCTCGTCTTCAACTCGCTCTCCAAACGCTCGAGCGTGCCGGGATTGCGGGCGGGCTTTGTGGCGGGTGATGCGGATTTGATCGCCAAGTTCGGCAAGCTGCGCGCCCATGGCGGCGCGGTGCAGCCGGTGCCGGTGATGGCGGCGGCGACAGCCCTGTGGCGCGACGAAGCTCACGTCGCAGAAAACCGTGCCATGTATCGCGCGAAGTTCGACGACGCGGCGGAGATTTTCGGCAACACCCACGGCTTCTATTGCCCCGCCGGCGGATTTTTTCTGTGGCTCGACGTCGGCGACGGCGAAGCCGCCACCAAAAAACTTTGGCAGCAGGCGGGCGTGAAAGTTCTGCCGGGCGCCTATCTTGCGCGCGCTGCCGCCGGCGGGAGCAATCCCGGCCAGGCCTATATCCGTGTGGCCCTGGTGCATGAGCGCGCCCGGGTGCGCGATGCCATGCTGCGCCTGAAACAGATTCTATGATGCCGTCCTTATGAGGGAACTCACGTCATGAACACCGCCGTCCGCGCCCAGAACGTTCCTTTCCTGCCGCCGGCTTGGGCCGCGATGCTCAAGCGCAGCTTGTTGTTCGGCGCAGGTCTGGCCGTGGTCGCCTTCTGCGGCGCGGTCCTGGTGGCGCTAGTGAGTTATGTGCCCACGGATCCCTCGCTCAACACTGCGACCAGCGGCGCGCCGGCGAACGCCTTGGGGCTGCCGGGCGGGATTGTCGCCGATGCAGCGCTGCAGGTCTTCGGCCTTGCAGCGCTTGTGGTGCTGCTGGTGGTTTCGGGCTGGGGCATGCGCCTGATGCGCGGTGAAACCGTCAGCTGGCTCTGGCTGCGTACGATTGCCGCCGTCGCGTCGGCCTTGTTGCTGGCCACAGGCCTTGAAGCCGTTCCGGCACCCGATGTCTGGCCGGTGACTGCGGGTTTCGGCGGCAGCGCGGGCCAAGTGCTGCTCGATCTGGTGTCGCAACAGAATGGTTTGCTGAAAAGCATCGATCCCCTGGCCGCGGTGGCCTTGCGTCTGGTGCTGGCCGGCCTCGCCGCGACGGGCGGCGTGTTCATCGCGCTGTGGGCTATGACCATGCGCACAGCGACCGCCGGCGCTCTGGCCGCGCGCGTGGCGGTGGGCGTGATTGCTGTCGCGCGCAGCGCTTCGACAGCACTGGGAGGGTTCGCCGGATCACTGTTTGAACGGGGTTCCGCAGCAGCCGAAGATGCGCCGCTCAAGAAGCGCGCACGTAAGGAACCCGAGTTCAACGTCGAGACCAAAGCGCCTGTGACCGCTCCCGACGATGACGTCGAACCGGTGATGGACGCCGAAGACAGCGACGAGGCTTTCAAAATCGAAATGCCGAAAGCTAAGGACGTAGTCGCTCCGCGCGCCAGGGCCGCCAAGCCCTCGAAGCGCGAGATGGAAGCGCGCCAGGGCAGTTTGCTGCCGTCATCGAAGAAAGGCTTCGACCTGCCGCATCTGGAAATCCTGACCGCGCCGCCGCCGGACAGAATTGGCAAAGTTGTCAGCCGTGAAGCGCTGGAAGGCAACGCGCGCATGCTGGAGTCCGTGCTGGATGATTTCGGCATCAAGGGCCAGATCACCAAAGTGCGTCCGGGCCCCGTGGTCACGCTGTACGAATTGGAGCCGGCGCCGGGCACCAAGACCTCGCGCGTGGTCTCTCTCGCCGACGATATCGCCCGGTCCATGAGTGCCGTTGCCGTGCGCATCGCCGTGGTGCCGGGGCGTAGCGTCATCGGTATCGAACTGCCAAACGCTACCCGCGAAACCGTTTACCTGCGCGAGCAGCTGGCCACGGATGAATTCGAGAAGAGCGACGCCAAGCTGATCATCGCCCTGGGTAAGGACATCGGCGGCGCGCCGGTGCTGGCCGACCTCGCGCGTATGCCGCACTTGCTCGTCGCCGGCACCACTGGCTCGGGCAAGTCTGTCGCGATCAACACCATGATCATGTCGCTGCTCTATCGCAACACGCCCGCCGACGTGCGGCTGATCATGATCGACCCCAAGATGCTCGAACTTTCCGTATACGACGGCATTCCGCATCTGCTTGCGCCGGTTGTCACCGACCCCGGCAAAGCCGTGATGGCCTTGAAGTGGGCTGTGCGCGAAATGGAAAACCGCTACCGCGCCATGAGCCAATTATCAGTGCGCAATATCGCCGGCTACAACCAGCGCCTTCAGGAAGCGGCCAAAAAAGGCGCGGTCTTGAAGCGCACGGTGCAGACCGGCTTCGAGCCCACCACAGGCAAGCCGATCTACGAAGAGCAGGATTTGGATCTGACGCCGCTGCCCTACATCGTCGTTATCATCGACGAAATGGCCGACCTGATGTTGGTGGCCGGCAAGGACGTCGAAGCCGCCGTACAGCGACTGGCACAGATGGCGCGCGCCGCCGGCATCCACGTCATCATGGCCACCCAGCGCCCGTCAGTGGACGTCATCACCGGCACCATCAAAGCCAACTTCCCGACGCGCATCAGCTTCCAGGTCACCAGCAAGATCGACAGCCGCACCATCCTCGGTGAACAGGGCGCCGAGCAGCTGCTGGGCCAGGGCGACATGCTGTACATGGCCGCGGGCGGACGCATCACCCGCGTGCACGGGCCCTTTGTCAGCGACAAGGAAGTCGAGCAGGTCACCGGCCATCTGCGCGACCAATGCGAACCGGATTATGTCGAGGCGGTCACAGAGGAAGACGACCTGGACGACGTGCCCGGCTTTACCGGCGCCGGCGGCGGCAACACCTCGACCGGCGATGGCCTGTTCGATCAGGCCGTGGCCCTCGTGGCGCGGGAACGCAAAGCTTCGACCAGCTTCATCCAGCGTCACCTGGCGATTGGTTACAACCGCGCCGCCAAGATCATCGAAGACATGGAACAGCAGGGCATGATTTCCCGCGCCAACCATGTGGGCAAACGCGAAGTCCTTTTGCCGCAGCACGGCGACATGTAGGGCCTTTGTTATGGGGCGGGGTGTGGACTCGGCCACAGCCGCGCCATAGTTTGGACGTTAGACTTGGGCGATCTTTTTAGGGTCGCCCGCGTTAGGGTCCAGAGGTTCACATGCTGCGCAAAATTCTGCTGTCGTTGACCATCGTTCTAATGGGCCTGTGGAGCACACAGGCCTTTGCGCTAACCGATGCCGAGACGGCCGCCCTTAAACAGGCCGAGACTTACCTCAACGGCGTCAAAACCTTGAAGGCGCGCTTTCTGCAGGTGAACCCCGACGGCGGCAGTGTCGAGGGCGACGTCTATGTCTCGCGGCCCGGGCGCATGCGCCTAGTCTATGACCCGCCGACGCCCATGCTGATGGTCGCCGACGGCGCCTTCCTGATCTACGTCGATACCGAGATGAAGGACGCAAGCCACATCAGCCTGGACGACACCCCGGCCGGCATCCTGCTGAAAGATAATCTGTCCTTCACCGATCCCGCGGTGAAACTGCTGGGCGTGAAACAAGAGGCGGGTACGCTCGAGATCACCACCGCCATGGCCAAGGATCCCTCTGTCGGCAAGCTAACGCTGGTCTTCAGCACCGCGCCCTTCGAGCTGAAGCAGTGGCGCGTCCTCGATGCGCAGAACAAGGAGGTCGCAGTGACCATCTATGACGCCAAGACTGGTGTGTCCCTGGATCGGGCCCTGTTCCGCTATGAGACCCGCAAAAGCGGCGACCGCGATTAACGTGAAGTAGCAGGTCTTATATAGCCACCCTCATAGAGCGAGTCGGCTTTTTCGGCCCCTTTTTGGGAATCAGGCGATGACTGCGTCCCAGGAGCCCCATAATCGCTCCCAATCACGATATCGTGTTCATCTACAACTGGCTGATTTATAAAGGATTCTGTGTTGAAAAACGGTATTGCAAGCGCTGCATGGCCGATATGCAACCCGATAGCTTTGCTAATTGAAAAAGCAGTCCTATATCCATTGCAACGAAGCGTCGTGGTCGCAACGACCTCAGACGCCGCTGTGAGACGGTTTCCCCTGCCGTTCATGGCACTCCGTTAGGCGCCCAGTGTCCCCCCACACTGGGCGCCATTTTCTTGTGCGGCACAGTCCGTCCTCATGCTGACGATTGCCTCTTGGAACATCAATTCGGTGCGCAAGCGCCTGGGTCAGCTTGAGCGTCTGGCCGAGGAGACGGAGGCCGACGTCATTTGTCTCCAGGAGACCAAGGCCAAGGTCGAGGCCTTCCCGGCCGCCGAGATCGCCGCCATGGGATACCCCCATCAGGCCGTGGCCGGATTCGGCGGCTACAACGGCGTGGCGATTCTCTCGAAGCTGCCCTTGAGCGAGATCGACCGCTATCCCCACTGCGGACGCGACGATGCCCGGCATATCAGCGCAACGGTGGAGGGCATCAGCGTGCACAGCCTTTATGTGCCGGCCGGCGGCGAGTTGCCCGACATCGAACGCAATCCCAAGTTCGCCCACAAACTGAAATTCGTCGAGGCCGTGGCCGAACACTTTGCCGGGCGTCACGGCTATCGGGATTCCCTTGTCGTCGCCGGCGACTTCAATGTCGCGCCGCTGCCGTCAGATGTGTGGGATCACGTGAAGCTGTCGCGCATCGTCACCCACACGCCCATCGAGATCGCCGCCCTCGAGCGCATGAAGCGCTCGCTGCAATTCATCGACACGTTGCGCGAGGTGGTGCCCGCCGGCGATCCGGTGTTCACGTGGTGGAGTTACCGCGCGGCCGACTGGCAGGCCGCCAATAAAGGCCGGCGTTTGGATCACATCTGGGTGACACAGCCCTTGAAGGCGCGCATTGCCGGCGTCGAAGTGTTGACGGACATCCGGCATTGGACGCCGCCGTCGGATCATGTGCCGGTGATATTGAAACTACGCGCCTCCGAGTCAGCGCTGCCGCTTTAACAGCACATAAAGCGCGCCGGTGCCGCCGTGCTGAATGCGGGCCTGGGTGACCGCCAGGATCAGCGGACGCAAGGGGGCCTGGTTGAGCCAGTGCGGCGTTTCGGCACGGATACGTCCGATACTTTCCCCTTTGCCCTTGCCGGTGATGACGACGACACAGCGGGCGCCGCGCGCCGCGGCGCCCCGAATAAATGACGTCAGTGCGCTGTGGGCCTGATCGAGCGTCAGGCCGTGCAGATCGATACGCCCATCGACTTCCATTTCGCCGCGCGTGAAACGCTGGCCGGTACGCCGGTCGATGTTGGCGACGGTGCCGAGCTTAAGGGGCGCGGGTGGCTGCGGGCGTGTGACCGCGCGGGCCGGCGTTTCGGCTTCGGCCGCCACCACGCGCGGGCGCGGCGTTTCTTGCACATCATCATCGTCCGCCGACGGATGGCGCGCGCTGTCGATCAGCGGTTTGACGCTGCGCGCCACATGGCGCCAGATCTTCAGCTCGTCCTGAGTGAGGTCGCGACGCGGGCGGGACATGACAGGCTCCGCGGGATGCCCGAATGGGCGGCTTTACATGTTGAGGTCTTTGAGGCGCTCGGCTTCTTTGTCTTCGGTCTCGGGGCGTTCCATGCGCTTGAAGGCATTGTAGGCCTCGACACCTTCCAACTCCATCTCGGGGAGATAGCGCGTCACAAAAGCGCGCCAGTCGCCATCGGGAGCGACGCAGCGGGTCTTGTTCATATAGTTGAGCGTGATGACCAGGCCGCCGATCTTCCAGAGCAGGTTCCAGTTATGTAAATTCTCGGTCGCGGCTTCGATGGCGCGGCGATAGACGCGCTGGGCGATCCAGGGGCGCATGACAAACAGATAAAACAGCACGCCGAGCACCATGGTGGCGGTGCCGAGCATGAGATGGATGAAGAACATCAGGGCCATGGAGCCCAGCAGAATGATGAGCAGGGGGGCGATGTTCTCCCACGGGCTCCAGACCGGCGAGCGCGGCGCGTTTAGCCGGTCGAAGTCGACGAAAATGCTGATGCGGTCGGCCTGGTAGGATTCCACCAGGCGCGCATAGAGGGCGCGATCGCGCTTTTTCTCGCCGGTTTTGGGGGCCGCAGCTTGGTTCATACGTCTTCCTCATCCGGCGGCGGGTTCTTCTTGACCCGCGCACCACTCCGACCTTGAGCCTATTTCAGAATGTTTACCCGAATCTAAATACGCCGGCTCTTTAGCCTGGAGCCTTACGGCGTGTCGCCCTGGGCCTGGGGCACGAAGACATAGTAGCTGCCGCCGCTTTTCATGCGGCCGGCCTTGGAGAAGGCCTCTTCGCCGGCCCCCCAGAAAATGTCGCCACGCACGCCGCCGGTAATAGCGGCCCCCACGTCCTGGGCGACCATCAGGCGTTGCAGCGGAATGCCGTCCGGGTCCTGGGTATCGAGCCACAGCGGCGCACCCAAGGGAATGAAGCGCGGATCGACCGCCATGGAGCGCAGCGGCGTGAGCGAAACGCCGAGCGCACCCACCGGACCGTCTTCGGCTTCGGCAGGATTGAGCTTGCGAAAAAAGATGTAGCGGGCGTTGCGGTTCATATAGGTGACCGCCTCGCCGGGATGCAGCGCCAGCCAGGCGCGCACGTCGATCATGGAGGCCCCGCCCGGTTTCAGTTCGCCGGCCTCCAGCAAAATACTGCCGATGCCTTTGAAGGCGCGGCCGTTGTGGCCGGCAAATCCGATACGCATGACCTGGCCGTCGGGCAGTGTGACGCGGCCCGAGCCCTGGATATGCAGAATATGCACCGCCACTGGATCATCGGCCCAGAGCAGCACGTCGGCATCCTCGGCGATGGCGCCGTCGGCGTCGATCTCAGCGCGGGTGTAATAGGGCTTGAGCTGGCCGCCGGTCGTGTTCGCGCCGTCGACGCGGCCGACCAGCGTGGTTGGTATGCCATTCGGCAGCTGCGTCGCGGGCGGCAAGAAATCGCGGATGTTGACGGCGACTAGGTTGCGCGGCTTGGCGTAGATGGGGACATGGTAACTGCCGCCGCGCGTGAGCGAACCTTTGAGGTCGGCTTCGTAGTAGCCGGTGAAGGTGCCGCGGTCGTTGATGCTGGCCTTGGTATCATTGTCGGGCGTGGACTGCGACATGGCCACGCGAAAGGCGGTGAAATCGCGCGCGAGGTGTGCCCGCAGCGCCGCAGCGCCGTCGTTGGTCTGGCTTAAGCCCTGGCAGGCGGCTTGCCAGATGCGCGCCGGCCGGGCCAGCATGCCTTGGCCGATGACGGCCTCGGGCGCCATGGCAGCGAACTTGGCGCAGGAGCGCTGCAAGGCGGGCAGGGCTTGAGCTACGGAATCCTCTGTCCAGCCGGGCAAATCAGTGACATCGACGGGTGTATAGACCGCAACCGGTTCAATGCGTGATGGGGCCGGGGGTGCCGTGGCCGCCGGCTTTTCAGGCTGGAGATGCTTGACGTAGGACGCGCCAATGACGGCGCCGATCAACATCGACACCAGGACGACGACGGATAATCGGGCGAGCGGACTCAACGGAGAAACGCGCGCGCTTAAGAGTCGACGCTGCGGGTCGCGACGAGGATCCAGTTGGGGTCGTTGCTGGCGAGATCGCGCGAGAAGGTCCAGATGTCGGTGACGCTGTCAACATGTTCGCGGTCGCCCTCGATGACGGCGCCGGTTTTATCTTTGACGATATTGACCTGTTCGCTTTGGAAGCGCACGTCGATGGAGGCGCGATTGCCCTCGACCGCGATGCCTTCGAGGCGCGGCGGCTTCAGCACCACAAGCTCGGTTTCCATGGTCTCGCTGCGCTCTTCACGCTCCTGGATGGCGGTGGCGAAGCGCGCGTAGACGTCGCCGCTCAATAAAGGCTTCAGCGTATCGGTGTCGTGACGGGCGTAAGCCGCGACAATCATTTCGAAAGCCTTGGCGGCACCTTCGAGAAACTGGGCGGCGGAGAAGGTGGGATCGGCCATCTTAATCTGGACGAGGCCCGATTTCAGCGGGGTGCCCTGATAGGCCGGCTCGATATCGCTAAGCACGCTTTCGCGCGAGCGGCGCGACGGCGGTACGGGCAGAGTGACGACGTTATCGGGATTGCGGGGCACGGTTTCCTCGCCCCGGGCATCACGCGGCTCGACGGTGGGCTCATGGCCCGTGCGCCGGCCCAGCACGCTGCGCAGGCGCAGGATGATGAAGCCCGCGGCCATGGCGAGGATGATGATGTCAATGAACTGGAAACCTTCCATCGTGTCCGCTTTAAACCTTTAAAGTCTGTTGGGGCCCAAAACCGCGCGCGGCTACTTTGCGCCTTTAAGGTGCACCTATTCATCAACGCTGGCGGACGGGTTTTGATCACCCGAAGGAGGGCTTATCCGTCTTAAACGAAGCTGGGTGCCGCTGTTCGCAGTTAAAAATAGGCCCTCACCCCCTAAAGGGCAAGCGAACCTGGCCATTTTGTCATCCCTTCGGCGAAAGCAACGGCCCGGAGCCCTAGCGTCTCCAGCTTGTGTTGAGGCCGGGAAGCATGTTACGTCGCACGGCTTTTTGGGCCAGCGCGGCCCTTTGATGTGGCCGGGGACCGGCCGCCGATGGAGACTTTCTGATGAGCGACATGCCCTCCGATACGCCCAACGACCAGACCCCGCCGGATGGTGATCAGCTGCAAGCGCCGCCGCTGAGGTTTTTAGGGCAGTTCATCAAGGACTTGTCTTTCGAGGCCCCGCTGGCGCCGGACATTTTCAATGTCATGCGCCAGACCGGCCCGGAAATGAACATCACCATCGACGCCAATGTGCGCCAGATCGAGGGTCCGACCTTTGAAGTGACCTTGGCGATCAGTCTGGATGCCAAAGTCGGCGACAAGACCGCGTTCATCATGGAACTGCTTTACGGCTGTGTCACCGAGGTCAATCCGCAGGTGGTGCCGGAGGAATATGTCCATTCGCTGCTGCTGATTGAAGTGCCGCGCCACCTGTTCCCCTTTGTGCGCCAGATCGTCTCGGAGACCACGGGGGCCGCCGGCTTCCCGCCCCTGATGATGCAGATGGTGGATTTCGCCGAGCTCTACCGGCGCAAATTCCAGCCGGCCGAAGGCAGCCAGCCGGCAGCGCCGCCGATTGCGCCGGCGGTTCACTAAAAGCCGTTCTCTAAAATCGCTTAAGTCCCTGAGACCCTAAGCCAAATAGGGTTTTTCAAGGCGCCGACAAAGCTGCCGTGCGCGGCCAGCTCTTCGGCTGTGGGCGCATGCGTGCGCGCCGGGCGGACGCTTCGGTCACCGGCGCTATGTCCGACGTCGATGGTTTCAGAAGCGGCCAGGGCCAGGCCTGGTTGGCGTCCGCCGATCAGCTCGAGATAGACCTGCGACAGGAGCTTGGCATCGAGCAGCGCGCCGTGTTTGCCGCGCGCCGAGGTGTCGATCTGGAAACGCCGGCACAGGGCGTCGAGGCTGGCCTGGGCACCCGGAAATTTACGCCGCGCCAGAGTCACTGTGTCGATGGCGCGATCCGACGGCAGGGTCTGACGGCCGATGCGTGTCAGCTCGGCATTAATGAAGTTCATATCAAAGCTGGCGTTGTGGGCGATGATCGGAGAGTCGCCGATGAAGGCGAGCATATCCTCGGCGATGGCGACGAACAGCGGCTTGTCGGACAAAAATGTGATCGACAGGCCATGCACCTTTTCGGCTTCGGCCGGCATGTCGCGTTCCGGGTTGAGGTAGGTGTGGAACTCGTTGCCCGTGGCCATATGGTTGAACAGCTCGATACAGCCGATTTCCACCACCCTGTGCCCGGTCAGGGGATCAAAGCCGGTGGTTTCGGTATCGAGGACGATTTCGCGCATAGAAGACCCTAAGTGTGGTGACGTTTCGCGTTTAGCAATGTGAGCACTTGTTGGAGTCGGCGCAAGGTCTCGCGTTTGCCGAGGCTGGAGGGAATCACTGCATCGGCCTGGGCGCGCTTGCGGGCATCGGGCCACTGGCGCGCGAGGATGCCCTTGAGGCGGGCGGGCGTCATGGCGGCTCGCGCGAGGGCGCGCTGGCGCTGCAGGAAGGCCGGCGCTGAAACGACAACAACCGCATCATAGAGGTGCCGGGTCGTCCCTTCGAACAACAAGGGCACGTCGAGGGCGACGATGCCGTCGCGGCGTAAGCCGGCCTGAGCCAAGAAGTGCCCGCGAGCCTCACCCACCAGTGGATGTGTGATGGCTTCGAGATCTTTCAGCGCGCCGGCATCGGCGAAGACTTTTGCGCCGAGGGCTTTGCGGTCAACGCCGCCTTTGCCGACAACACCTGGGAAACGTTTGGCGATGGCGGGCAAAGCTTTGCCGCCTGGACCCAGGAGCCGGTGTACGACGGCATCGGCATCGAAGACCGGAATGCCCAGCTGTTTGAGCAAAGCCGCCGCGGTGGATTTGCCCATGGCGATGGAGCCGGTGAGGCCGATGACCAGCGTCGGGCGCTGCCGGCGGTGGCGTAGTACCCGTCGCCCGGCAGTGAGTTTAACCCGCCGCAAGGACAGCCTCGCGCAAAGCCGGCGTGACCTCGGGGCGTGTGCCGAACCAGCCTTCGAAGCCGGGCTGGGCCTGATAGAGCAGCATGCCGAGGCCATCGACGACGACATGCCCGCGGGCCCGCGCCGCCGCGAGCAAGGGTGTTTCGAGCGGAACATAAACGATGTCGTTCACGGTGGCGGTGGGCGGCAGATTCTGTAGATCAATATCCAGCGGCGCCTGGCCCTTCATGCCAAGGGTCGTGGTGTTGACCAGCAGGTTCGCGGTTTTGAGGCACGCGGTGCGCGCGGTCCATGGGGCCGCCGTCATGCGATCGCCGAGATCGCGCGCCAGGGCCTCGGCGCGGTCGGTGGTGCGGTTGACGACGCAGATCTCGGGCACGCCGGCGTCCTGCAGCGCGACACAGACAGCACGCGCCGCACCGCCCGCGCCCAAGATCACGGCGGGCCCGGCTTTGGGATCAAACTTCGGTGCGCCGGTCTGCAGGTTGGTGATGAAGCCGTAACCATCGGTGTTTGTGGCGTGCAGCCGGCCATTGCTGACAAAGATGGTGTTGATGGCGCCGATACGCTGGGCGATGGGCGAAAGTTCATCGACGAAGGCCATGGCAGCCTCTTTGTGGGGCACCGTGAGATTGACACCGGCGTAGTCCTGCGCGGCCAAGGCCCGCAGCGACGTGCCCAGGTCGGCGGGGCTTACGGGCAAGCGTTCATACGTACCGTCGATGCCATAAGTCTTCAGCCAGAAGCCGTGCAGCGCCGGCGAGCGCGAATGATCCACCGGCCAGCCCATGACACCTGCTTTGCGTGTCATCGCGCCACGGCCCCGTTTTCGCGCAGAAAGGCGAGCAACTCCAAAAGCGGCAGGCCGAGGATGGTGAAAAAGTCACCGTCGATGCGGCTGAACAACTGCGCGCCCGGACCTTCGAGCTGATAGGCGCCCACCGACGACAGCACCGCGCTGCCCGCGGCTTTCAAGTAGCTGTCGATAAAATCGTCGCTGAAGTCGCGCATCGTCAGCCGGGGCATGGCGACGTGATGCCAGATGCGCGAACCATTGAGCGCAACAGCTACAGCCGTCGGCAACACGTGGCTTTTGCCGCGCATCTTGACGAGGTGATCGCGGGCTCCCGCTATATCAGTCGGCTTATCGAACCAGGTGCCGCCGCAGTCGAGCATCTGATCGGCGCCGATGACCAGGGCTTCATGATGACGCTGTGAAATCTGTACCGCCTTCAGCTCGGCCAGGGTCTCAGCGCATTGGGCTGCGGTGCCGCCTTCGGCTTTGACGGAATTTTTCACGGCTTCTTCGTCGGCGTGGGCTGGCACGATCTCAATAGACACGCCCGCCGCGCGCAGCAGCGTGGCGCGGCTTTTGCTGGCCGAGGCGAGGATGATGGGTCGGTTCATAGATGCACGGTGTTGTGGCGCTGATTGTACAGCTGGATGATGGTGGCCGCGGTCTCCTCGATGGAGCGGCGTGTCACATCGATCACCGGCCAGTTGTGTTTGACGAAGAGCCGGCGCGCATCGGCGATTTCCTCGCGCACGATGTCGAGGTCGGCATACCCGGTGGCGCGCTCTTCGTTCATGATGCGCAGGCGGCTTTGGCGAATGTCGGTAAGGCTTTTGGGCTCACGCGTGAGGCCTACGAACAACGGCGTCGGCGCATTGGCGATTTCGTCGGGCATGACAAAGCCCGGGACCAGGGGAATGTTGGCTACCTTGAAGCCGCGGTTGGCCAAATACATGCATGTGGGGGTTTTCGACGTGCGTGATACGCCCACCAGGATCATGTCGGCGTTAACCATGGTGGACATGGACTGGCCGTCGTCGTGCTGGACGGCGAAGTGCATGGCGTCGATGCGCCGGAAATAGTCGTCGTCGAGAACGTGCTGCTTGCCAATTTCCGACAGGCCCTGGCGCCCGAAGAAACGCGAAAAGGCCTGCATCACCGGATCGATGGCCGACACGTAAGGTACACGCGCCTCGCGGCAGGCCTGCTCAAGCAGGTCGCGCACGCCCTTGTCCAGCAGTGTGAAGACCACGAGGCCGGGTGCGCTGCGGATGCCTTCGATGACGCGGTTCATCTCGCCGGTGGTGCGCACCAGCCACCAGAAGTGCTCGGTCACCTGGACGTTCTCATATTGGACGAGGCACGCTCTGGCGATGTTGGTGACGGTCTCGCCCGACGAGTCGGAGACCAGATGCAGATTGAAGACGTCGCCGGGCGTCATAAGCGCACCGTGAAATGAGCGCGGGACAGTTGTTTTGCCGGCGCGGGATAAAAAAGGATAACGGGGAGCAATTGGAACTTTTGCACAGGTGCCGGCGTTTTCAGTGCTTAGACCCGATTGTCATCCCGGGTTTTGCAGTGTGTGGACAATGGTGAATTCACCACGTGAATCCCAAGGATATTTTCAGGTCCATGTAACAATACAGCACTTTCCCCGTTTTTCGCGAGACCTCGCGACGCCTTGGAATCCGGGTAGGAACTTTGGTTTCGCACAAATCTACGCACAGGCTGCCCCGTGTGGGCGCGGGGTCTACATAAGCCAGCATTGATTCAAGGCAGAGCGGTAATCCCTGTGATTCACAGGACCATCTACCTCCATTACACCTCAAGATTCTTTTTTATATTAGATGTTCAAACGCTCGCCCTGTTCATAAACCCCGGCAAAACAAGGCAGTTGACTTGAAAACCTCGCTCAGGTATCGCTGGGTTCATCAGAACAGGGCATTCGCCCGCATAATTTCAGTTCCGTCTGCCTTTTCCGATCGCGCCCTGCAGTCTGTTGCTTCGCAGCGAGCATCCTCGGCCTCCCGTTCACAAAACCGTCTGTATTTTTCCGCCCCACCGTCTCACCAGCAATAGATTTACCCATGCACCTTCAGGAATTGAAGCGAAAATCCCCGGCAGAATTGCTGGCTTTTGCAGAAGAATACGGCATCGAGAACGCATCGAACCTGCGCCGTCAGGATCTAATGTTCGGCATTCTGAAGATCATGGCCGACAAAGACACGGTCATCGACGGGGACGGGGTGTTGGAAATCCTGCAGGACGGCTTCGGCTTCCTGCGCTCGCCCGAGGCGAGTTACCTGCCAGGCCCCGACGACATTTATGTCAGCCCGAGTCAGGTGCGCCGCTTCGGCCTGCGCACCGGTGACACGGTCGAAGGCCAGATCCGCGGACCCAAGGACGGCGAGCGCTATTTCGCGCTGCTCAAGGTCAATACCATCAATTTCGAGGACCCGGACAACGTCCGGCACCGCATCAATTTCGACAACCTGACGCCGCTCTATCCTGACGAAAAGCTCAAGATGGAGATCGAGCAGAAGGACACCAAGGTTAAGGACATCACCCAGCGCGTGATCGAGCTGGTGGCGCCCCTTGGCAAAGGCCAGCGCGCCGTGATCGTTGCGCCGCCCCGCACCGGCAAGACCATCATGCTGCAGAATATCGCTGCGGCCATAGCGGCGAACCATCCGGAAGTTTATCTGATCGTGCTGCTGATCGACGAACGACCGGAAGAAGTCACCGACATGGACCGCACCGTGAAGGGCGAAGTCGTCAGTTCCACATTTGACGAGCCGGCCTCGCGCCACGTCCAGGTCGCCGAAATGGTGATCGAAAAGGCCAAGCGCCTGGTCGAACACAAACGCGACGTCGTCATCCTGCTTGATTCGATCACGCGCCTCGCCCGCGCCTACAACACCGTCGTCCCCTCCTCGGGCAAGGTGCTGACCGGCGGTGTCGACGCAAATGCGTTGCAGCGTCCCAAGCGCTTCTTCGGCGCGGCGCGTAACATCGAAGAAGGCGGTTCGCTGACCATTATCGCTACGGCCCTGATCGACACCGGCAGCCGCATGGACGAAGTCATCTTCGAAGAATTCAAAGGCACCGGTAACTCGGAAATCGTGCTCGACCGCAAGCTGGCCGACAAACGCGTATTCCCCAGCATCGACATCACCAAATCCGGGACCCGCAAGGAAGAGCTGCTGGTCAACCAGGGCACGTTGTCGAAGATGTGGATCCTGCGCCGTATTCTCGATCCGATGGGCGTTCAGGACGGCATGGAGTTCCTGCTCGAGAAACTCCGCGAGTCCAAGAACAACAACGACTTCTTCGATCGTATGAACAAGTAGACAAAAGGCCCGGTGTGAATCGGGCCTTTTTCTTTACACAACGAGGATCGTCGATCCCGTTGTCGCCCGGCTTTCCAGATCGCTATGGGCATGGGCCGCTTGCGCGAGCCCGTAAGAATTCCCCACCTCGATCCTGACCGCGCCCTTGCCCACCACATCGAACAGCTCGGCGCAGCCCCTGGCATAGTCGGCGGGGTCGCTGACGTAATCCACCAGGCGCGGGCGTGTGTAGAAGGCCGAGGCCTTGGCGGCGAGCTGGCTGGCTTCGATGGCCGGCGGCGGGCCCGAAGCATTGCCGAAGCTGACCAGAAGTCCGCGCGGTGCCAGGCAATCAAGCGAGCCCAGCAGAGTGTCCTTGCCGACACCGTCGTAGGCGACGCGCACGCCCTTGCCTCCGGTGATCTCGTGCACCTTGGCGACCCAGTCTTTTTCGGACTTGTAGAGCACGGTGTGCGTGCAACCGGCAGCCTTAGCGGCCTTGGCTTTGTCCTCGGAGCCGACGGTGCCGATGACGGTAGCGCCAATATGTTTTGCCCACTGGCAGAAGATGAGCCCGACGCCGCCGGCGGCGGCCTGCATCAACACGGTCTCGCCTGGCTTCAATTCATGCAGTGTGCTCACGAGATACCAGACCGTCAGCCCGCGCAGCATCATGCCGGCGACCTGTTCGTCTTTGAGCGCGGGTGGCACTTTCACCACACTTGCCGCGGGGATCAGGCGTTCCTCGGCATAGCCGCCGATGGGACCGTTGCCGTAGGCGACGCGGTCGCCGACCTTGACCGATGTGACGCCGGCGCCGATCTCCTCGACGCGGCCCACGCCTTCCATGCCGGGAATGAAATAGCCGGCGTCGTTCATCTTCACCGGATAGGCGCCGGCGCGGTGATAGGTGTCGATGAAATTCACGCCAATGGCGGTTTGCCTGAGGCGAATTTCGCCGGGGCCTGGCTTGCCGATTTGGATGTCTTGGTAGCTGAGAACTTCAGGCCCGCCGGTCTGGCGGATGATGATGGCTTTGACCATGGGTGCCCTCGCGCAGTGTTATCAATCGAATAAGGATTTGCCGACTATGTCCGCGTTCTCCAGCCGCAACAAGGCGACTTTTGTTGCTAGGCCGTCATCAGGTGTTGCCCAGCCATCACCACCTGAATAACCCCCGAGATTGCCGGTGCCGACGACGCGGTGACAGGGAATGATGATCGGAATCGGGTTCTTGCCGCACGCCGTGCCGACGGCCTGGGCGCCGGAGTCCAGTCTTGCCGCCAGCTGGCCATAGCTGCGCACCTGGCCCTTGGGAATTTTCAACATTTCGGCCCAGACACGTTTTTGAAACGCCGTACCCTGCGCCAGCAACGGTAGGTCGAAGGCCATCAACTTGCCGTCGAAATAGGCGTTGAGTTGTTTCACTGCCTCCCTGAGCAGCGGCGTCTTCTCCTGGTCGCGGCCCCAGCCCCAATCGACGGCGACGATGTGGCTATCGTGTTCGCTGATGCTGATGTCGCCGACTGGAGAATGAAGTGAAACTTGCGGCATGGGAGTCCTTAGGTGGTTAGGGCGTGACGCAAGCCTTCAACGTTGGTCTGGGGTGGAGAGCATACGGGCCCCCGGCAGAAATAGGTGGTCGCCTGTCCCTCGACCTGTGTCTTGCCGAGGCGGGATCGCTCGCCGGCAGCTACGCGCTATCGGCGATCACGTCCAGGACAAGGTTGGGCAAAGATAAGGAGAAAACCGTGCGCAGCAAATAGGGGCTGGTCTCGTCGGCTGGCCAGGTGCGGTCGGCTGTCATCGCGTTTCCTTGCGCCGGGCCCTTGCTAGCGTGGCCGGTCGTGGACAGCCGCCGCTTCAGCCCTTAACCTTATGCGCCTCACCTCTGGCCTTACAAGAGGGGGCCCTTTCACGAGGGGGCATGTCACGGCGGAATCGGAGCGCAGCATGAAAGTAACCATCGACGTCGAATGCACGCCGGAGGAAGCGCGGGCCTTCCTGGGTCTTCCCGACGTTGTGCCGCTGCAAACCGCCATGATGGACCAGATGAAAACCCAGATGCAGAAGACCGCCTCGGCGCTTGAGCCCGAGACCATCTTCAAGACGCTGTTCCCGATGCATACCGAAGGCTTTGCCGAATTGCAGAAGACCATGTGGGGTCAATTCCTCGGCAAGGCTGGGAAGTAATCACTTTCCCATGAGCGCGGAGACAATCTTTGCGCTGGCCTCGGCGGCGGGACGCGCAGGCATCGCCGTGGTGCGAGTCTCCGGTGACGGCACGCGGGACGCTCTCGCACGCTTAGGGTGTCCGCTGCCGCCGCCGCGCAAAGCCGTGCGCGCCAAGTTCACCGATCCGGCGAGCGGCGAGATCCTCGACGATGGTCTGTTGCTGTGGTTTCCGGCGCCCCATAGTTTCACCGGCGAGGATGTGGCCGAGTTGCACATTCACGGCGGGCGCGCTGTCACCGACAGCATGCTTGCGGCCTTGGGTGCCGCGGGTCTGCGCCCGGCTGAAGCCGGCGAGTTTACGCGGCGGGCGTTTTTCCACGACAAGATGGACCTGACCCAGGCGGAGGCTTTGGCCGATCTGGTTGATGCCGAAACCCGCGTGCAGCAAAAACAGGCGCTGCGGCAGATGGGCGGCGCGCTGAAGGAGATCTATGACGACTGGCGTCACCGGCTGCTTCAGGCCCTGGCCCACCTCGAGGCGGTGATCGATTTTCCCGACGAGGACTTGCCTCCGGACGTTGCGAATAAAGTCTGGGCCGAGGTCGATGATCTGCAGCAGGCGATTGTCGTGCATTTGGGCGATGCGCGCGGCGAGCATATTCGCGAAGGCCTGATGGTAGCGATCATCGGTCCACCCAACGCGGGCAAATCCAGTTTGCTCAATGCCCTGGCCCGGCGTGAGGCGGCCATCGTCTCGCCAATCCCGGGCACCACCCGCGACGTAATTGAAGTGCACCTCAATCTCGGTGGCTATGCGGTGACCCTGGCCGACACCGCCGGCTTGCGCGAGGGCGGCGACGCCATCGAGAGCGAAGGTATCGCTCGCGCCAAACGCCGCGCCGCCGACGCCGACCTAAAGATCGCACTGTTTGACGGTGCGGTGTATCCGGCACGGGAAACCGCGACCATGGGCATGATCGACGACGACACCCTCGTCGCCATCAACAAGGCGGATCTGTTGTCGCCGCCCCGCGACCGAGAGGGCGGCATCCACGTTATTTCGGCCAAAACCGGTTTTGGCATGGACGCATTTGTTGCAGCTTTGCTGCAGCATATTCGCAGCAAAGCCGACACCGGCGCTGCGATGCCTTTGACGCGGATTCGCCACCGCAAAGCGTTGGAAGAGTGCAGCAATGCTTTGATCCGCGCACGCGCGGCCGCCTTGGCGGAATTGGCGTCGGAAGATCTGCGGCTGGCGGCGCGGGCTCTAGGACGGCTCACCGGTCGCATCGATGTTGAGGACGTGCTCGATGTAGTGTTCCGCGACTTCTGCATCGGCAAGTAATAGACGCTGCGTCTTTTTCAAATCCAGATTGGCCGCTCATCGGCGCGCGATATATAAGAGCGCCATGAATGATGCGTCTTACGATGTGCCCTCTTATGATGTGATCGTGGTTGGCGGCGGTCATGCCGGCACCGAAGCCGCGGCGGCGGCGGCGCGTACGGGCGCGCGTACGTTGCTGCTCACGCACAAGGTCGAGACCATCGGACAGATGTCGTGCAATCCGGCCATCGGCGGATTGGCCAAGGGTCATCTGGTGCGCGAGATCGATGCTTTCGACGGCATCATGGGCAAAGCCATCGATAGAGGCGGAATCCAGTTCCGCATGCTCAATCGTTCGAAGGGTCCCGCCGTGCGCGGTCCCCGGGCCCAGGCCGACCGCAAGCTGTATCGCGAAGCCGTGCAGGCCTTGCTCGCCGAACAGGCCAATCTGACCATTGAAGCTGGGGCCATCGAAGACCTGCTGCTGGACGAGGCGCGCACGCGCGTAACGGGAGTTGTAAACGGTTCAGGCAAAAGGGTTTTTGCCGGGGCTGTGGTCCTGACGACCGGTACCTTCCTGGGTGGGTTGATCCATCGCGGCGAAGAGCGTATTCCCGCCGGACGCATCGGTGAGGCCCCGGCCCTAGGGCTATCTACTACTTTGAGATCATTGGGTTTTGCCGTCGGGCGACTGAAGACAGGCACACCGCCGCGCCTTGACGGCCGTACCATAGACTGGCCGAGCCTCGAGATGCAGCCCGGCGACGATCCTCCGGAGCCCTTCTCGTTTCTGACCGATAAAATCACCACAGCCCAGGTCCAGTGCGGCATCACCTATACCACGTCCGAGACCCATGCCCTGATCCTGGCCAACAAGAGCCGGGCGCCGATTTATAACGGCCAGATCCAGGGTGTTGGGCCCCGCTATTGTCCCTCCATCGAAGACAAAGTGGTGCGTTTCGCCGAGCGCGAGCGGCACCAGATTTTCCTGGAGCCTGAAGGACTTGCCGACAATACCGTCTATCCCAACGGCATCTCGACCTCCCTGCCCGAAGACGTGCAGCTGGCGCTTCTCAAGACCATCCCCGGCCTTGAGAAGGCGGCCATGCTGCAGGCCGGCTATGCGATCGAATACGACTACGTCGATCCGCGCGAGCTGCACGCGAGCCTTGAGACCCGTAGGGTCGCGGGTCTGTACTTCGCCGGTCAGATCAACGGCACCACCGGCTATGAAGAGGCCGGCGCCCAGGGTCTGCTGGCAGGACTCAACGCCGCGCGCCAAGTCAGCGGCAGCGCTCCCGTCGAGATCGACCGGGCCGAAGGCTATATGGGCGTGATGGTCGATGACCTGACGACCCTCGGCACCTCCGAGCCCTACCGCATGTTTACCTCCCGGGCCGAGTACCGCCTCCTGCTGCGGGCCGACAATGCTGACCTTCGCCTGACGGAAAAGGGCATTGTTGCAGGCTGCGTGGGAACGGCGCGCGAAAGCCACTTCCGGGCCAAGAAAGCAGCGCTCGACGAAGCCCGTAACCTACTGAAATCAGTGCAATTTACGCCAAACGAATTGGCATCGCGCGGCCTCGTCATCAACAAGGACGGTGTCCGCCGGAGCGGCCTCGACCTGCTGGCGATGCCCGAGATGACCTGGGCGCAGTTACGGTCCCTGTCCCCCCAGATCCCCGCCTTCCGCCGGGATGTGGAGGAGCAGCTGGAGATCGACGGCCGCTATGCGGGCTACGTTGGGCGCCAGGAGGCCGATATCCGTGCTTTCCGCAAAGATGAGTCCCTGAGGCTGCCGACCGACCTGGACTACGGCCAGATCGGCGGGCTTTCCACCGAGGTGCGCCTCAAGCTCCAGGCGGGTAAACCGGCAACCTTGGGCGCAGCCTCGCGAATTCCGGGCATCACGCCGGCCGCCCTGACCGCCCTCCTTAAATATGTCCACCGCGCCCGCCAGGTCGCTTAGGCACTGTTTCACGTGAAACAGTCCAGCTACGGCTCGGAGGCATTTCTCAAGGACAGCGGTGTTTCACGTGAAACACTCGACCGACTAAAGCTCTATGCCGCCCTGCTCGAGACCTGGAACCAGAAGATAAATCTGGTCTCGAAAACCACGGTCCGGGACCTCTGGCGGCGGCACATTCTGGACTCGGCCCAGCTTTTCCCCCTACTGCCCCCCGGGACCCAGACTCTCCTGGACCTGGGTTCCGGCGCCGGCTTTCCGGGTCTCGTTCTGGCGATCATGGGCGGTCCCCATGTCCACCTGGTCGAATCGGATCAGCGCAAATGTGCCTTCCTTCGAGAAGCTGCACGGGTGGCGCGAGCTGCTGTCACGGTCCATGCCCGGCGAATCGAAGATCTCACACCCTTCCCAGCGGACGTCATCACGGCCCGGGCCCTGGCCCCGGTCGCGGAATTGCTGGACCTGGCGGCACCTTTTATTGGCGAAAAAACGCGCCTTCTATTCCTGAAGGGACAAAATGTAGAGGTTGAATTGACGGATGCACACAAAAGGTGGAGAATCAGCGCACGCAATAGCGCGAGTTTGACGGATTCCGCCGGGACCGTCGTGTGCATAGATGAGGTGCGCCGTGTCGATCAACCAAACCAAGCTGTCAGAAACCCCTGAAAACACTGCGTCGGATCGACGCCCGCGCATTCTGGCTGTCTCCAATCAGAAGGGCGGCGTCGGCAAGACCACCACCGCGGTGAACTTGGCCACGGCCATGGCGGCGGTGAACAAACGGGTCCTGGTTATCGACATGGACCCCCAGGGCAATGCCTCCACCAGCCTCGGCATCGACCACAAGCACCGCGACATCAACATCTATCATGTGCTGACCGGCGATGCGGCCCTCGATGCCGCCATCATCCCCACCTCCATTCCCAACCTCAGCGTCATTGCCTCGGGCGTTGATCTGGCGGCGGCCGAGCTGGAGCTGGTCGACCTGCCGAACCGTCAGGCGCGACTCAAAGAAGCCCTTATTAATCAAGGACTTGGATGGGATTTCATTCTCATCGATTGCCCGCCGTCCCTGGGTCTTTTGACCCTCAATGCCCTGGTCGCCGCCGACGCCGTCATGGTGCCGCTCCAGGCCGAGTTCCTGGCGCTGGAAGGCATCAGCCACTTAGTGCGCACCATCGAGCGCGTGAAAAAGAGCTTCAACCCGACCCTGGAAATCCAGGGCATCGTGCTGACCATGGTCGACAAGCGTAACAACCTATCGGAAATGGTCGAAAGCGACGTGCGCGAGTTTTTCGGCGCCAAGGTCTATACAACCACCATCCCCCGCAATGTGCGCATCTCGGAAGCGCCGTCTCATGGCAAGCCGGTGCTCATTTATGACCTGCAGTCCAAGGGAAGCCGCGCTTATCTCGATTTGGCAGGAGAGGTTTTGAAGCGGGAAAATAGTAGAAATCCCACGGGGAATCAGGGAGTTGCCGCATGAATCCGGATCCCAAGCGCAAAAACCTCGGTCGCGGCCTGAGTGCTCTTTTTGGCGAACAAGAGGCCGAAAGTGCCCCGCCAGCGGCTCCGGCAGCCGTTTCGACCCCTCTTGTGACCAATTCGCCCCTTCCAGTGACCAAGTTACCCCTCGATTTGCTGCACCCGTCGGCTTTGCAGCCGCGCCGGCATTTCGACGAAACCGCTCTCGATGAGCTGTCGAAGTCGATCACGGAAAAAGGCGTATTGCAGCCCCTGCTCGTGCGGCCCGATCCCAATCAGCCCGGCCGCTATGAAATCATCGCCGGCGAACGGCGGTGGCGGGCATCCCAGCGCGCCAACATCCATGAGGTGCCGGTCCATGTGACCGCCCTAAACGACACCGAGGTGCTGGAAGTCGCCTTAATCGAAAACCTCCAGCGCCAGGATCTGACGGCGGTGGAAGAAGCACGTGGTTACAAGCGCTTAGTGGAAGATTTCAGCCATACCCAGGAACGCGTCGCCGAAGTGGTCGGCAAAAGCCGCGCTCATGTTGCAAACACCCTGCGTCTTCTGAGCCTGCCGCTCGCGGTCCAGGATCTGCTAGACAATGGCCAGATTTCGCCGGGGCAAGCGCGCCCTTTGATTGGTCTCGCCAATGCCGAAGCCGTCGCAAACATGATAGTGAAACGCGGGCTTAGCGCCCGCCAGGTCGAACGCCTGGCCAAAGGCTTTGGCCGCAAGCGCCGCCTGGTCGTGGTGCCGAAAGACACCGATACCGCAGCCCTCGAGCAAAGCCTCGAACAGGCCACCGGATATAAGGTGAGCATCGCTTTCGACGGCAAGGGCGGCTCGGTCACGGTGTCCTACACCAGCCTCGAACAGCTCGACGATATTGTACGCCGGCTGTCCTCGGGCGGCCGCGTGAAAACCGCCGAGGCCGACGAGGACCTGCAGCGGGCCTCCTAAGCCTTACAACTCAGTGACTTAAGATAAGTGCATATGCATTGCAAAATGCCATGCTGACGCCTGTCCCGTTTTATTTCCTGCGCCATGGTGAAACCGACTGGAACCACCGGCGCATCATCCAGGGCCAGACAGACACGCCGCTGAACGAAACCGGGCTGCAACAGACCGAGGCCGTTACCGCTGCCGTTGCGAAACTTCCTCTTGAAACGATCTGCAGCAGTTCCCTGCAACGGGCGCAGCGCACGGCGGAAATCACGACCCGCAGTTTCGCCAAGCCCATCGTCACGCTGCCCGACATGATGGAATGTGGCCTCGGCGACATCCAGGGGCAGCCCAGCAACGGCGAATGGCGGGAACCGTGGATGAACGGCGGCCCCATGCCGGGCGGCGAAACCTACACCGCCTACTGCGCCCGTGTGATTCGCGGCTTCAACCAGGCCCTCGCCTATCCCGGCCCGGTGCTCGTGGTCGGCCACGGAGGAAATTTCTGGTCCCTCGAGCGCTACGGTCTGATTCCCGAAACCCGTGTGCCGAACTGCGCGCTGTTTTACCTAGAGCCGCCGCGCACTGGGAAACTGTGGTCGGTGAAGTTGCTGGCGGCGCCCGCCGGCGAAGCCTTGGCGATCGGCGAAGCGCCGGCGCCCTAGTTCTTGTCGGGAGTTCTCTCGCCCCGCAGCAAGATCACCGTCAGACCCAACAGTCCGCTCGCGAAGCAAAAGGCGTGCAGCCATAAGATCGAGACCACATCCAAAAACGGATTGCCTGAAGCAAATGGCCAAAACGGCGCCATGTCGCGATGCATCACCGCGTCGAACAGCACATGCGAGAACGTGCCTATGAAAGCGCTTACGAAAGAAACGCGCCACGTCAGTGTACGAGAATCCGTGCGCAACGACCGGAGTACAGTAGAAGATATTGGCTTTCCAGTCCCTGCGGCGATGGCGCCGATCACCAGCGCGCCAAACACGGTGTGTGTCGGTCCATGCAGGATGTCATCGCCGGCCTGCATCCGCACCAGCGGCTCAATATCCATCAAAAACTGTGCGCCGCCGAAAACCATGAAGCTGAACCGGTTACCGCCGACCGCCTTGAACAGTGCACCGGGTCCAAGGTGAAACGGTGTGAATGGCATACCTCACCGCCGTGCCGTGCTGCGCCCCACTTGCGCGAGCTGCAGCAGCGCGCGTTCGACGGCGGCGTCGGTGGGGATGTCGGTAGACTTTGCGGCGAGATCGGCTTCCATCAGGATATCAAGGCTGCGCGCGAGCAGCGGTTCGCTCCAGCGGTTCACCTGTGAATTGAATCGCGCCTTCAATTTGAAGAACACGGGCGGGCGCAGCATCGCCGCCGCGGCGTCGGCATTTTTTCCCTCGGCCATGCGGCCGCGCGTTTCATGGAGGCGCATGAAGTGGCGGGCGACAGAGGTGAGAATGCTGATGGCCGACGTGCCTTCGGCGGTCAGACGTCCGAAGACGCGCTGCATCGTCGCCTGGTCGCCGTCGGCCAAGGCATAGGTTAAATCATCAAGACTCAATGACGCGGTGTCGCCGATGCAGGCGAGAACGTCGTCTTCGGTGACGTTGCCACCGGTCTTCTTAGTGTCGGGGCCCATATACAGCGTTAGTTTTTCCAGCTCGCGCCGGCTCAGCTCGCGGTCGCCGCCGAGGCGGTCGGTGAGCCACGACAAAGCGTCGGCGGTGATGCTGAGGCCGGCGGCTTTCAAGCTGCTGCGGATGACCGCTTCGAGAGATTCGGAATCATCGGCGTAACAGGGCAAGGCCGCGCCGACGTCGGAGGTCTCGAAGGCGCTGCGCAATTTCGACCGCGGGCTGAGATCGCTAGCCGTAACAATGATCAGGGCATCGCCGATGGGGTTTTCGAGGAATTTGGCGAAGAGGTCGCCCACCGTATCGCCGGCGTCACGGATACGCACCACGCGCCGCCCGCCTGTCAGCGCCATGGAGGCGGCTTCGTCGACTAGGCGCGCCGGGTCATCGTTCAAGGCGCTCGCATCGAACTCGGCGACGCGGAAAGGATCGTCCACGGACCCTGCCACCGCCTTGGTCATAATGTTCAAGCGCTCGCGCACCAGGCCGGCGTCGGGCCCGTAGATCAGCACGGCCTTGATCTTGGGATCGGGCTTCGCGGCAAAGGCGTCGGCGCGACCGGTGATCTTCATCCGCCCGCCCTTGGTCTAATGAGAGTCGGCAACGTTCGCAGGCTTGGCCGGCGCTCTGGCGCGCTGATGGAAATACACCGCCAGCCGGGTTTTGATTTCCGCGCCCAATTGTTTGATGCCGCGAGTTTCGGCGTCGGCCTGGGAGGCCACCGTCGCGTATTGGTCATCAAGGATATTGTAGCTGACGATCGACTGCACCTGATCGGCATAGACCGGCCGGCCGGCTTCATTGAGATTGAAGGTGGCGATCAGCCGCAAGTTGGCGCGGCTGCTGGTGGCGTCGTTGCGGATGCCGAGTTCTTCGACATTTGTCGCGAGCTTGATGTCGAGGTCGTAAAGCGCTTTGACCATGCCCTTGGGCTGCAGCTCCTCGCGCAACACCTGGCGCAGCTTCATGCCTTCGCGGTTGGGCAGCGAGCGGATCGAGACATTGGCCAGCTCATCGACCACGTCGGGCGACGCGGCGATACTGTGGTCGCCGTAAAGCGGCGTGAAGCCGCAGGCGCCGAGGCTTAGCGCGACAACACCTAAGGCCAGCAGTTTGAGGATCTGATGCGCCATATAATCCTAGGCCGCGACGATGTTGACGATCTTGCCCGGCACTATAATCACTTTTTTCGGCGGCTTGCCGTCCAATTGTTTTTGCACTGGCCCCAAAACCAGCGCCGCCGCCTCGCAGGCGGCTTTATCGGCGGTCTTGGCGACGGTGATCGTGCCACGCAACTTGCCGTTGACCTGCACAGCGATGGTCACCGTGTCGTCTTCCAGCAAGGCCGGATCGTGGCTGGGCCAGGGGGCTTCGGTCAGGATCGCGGCATTGCCCAAGAGCTGCCAGATCTCTTCGGCGATATGGGGCGTCAGCGGATTGATCAGCTGCGCCAGGATCTCGACGCCAAAACGGAACACCGCGTCGCCGCCGATGGCGTCCCGGTCCTGATCATTGACGGCATTCGTCAGCTCGCGGATGCGCGCGACAGCCGAGTTGAAGCGGAACTTCTCGAGGTCGTCGCCCACCGCCGCAATGGTGCGGTGAATCTGGCGCAGCAGGCCCGCCGGGCCCGGATCGAGCATGGTGGGCAGCGGCGCTTGCGGGATTTCGTTGGCCATGGTCGCCAAACGCCACAGACGGTTGAGATAACGCCAGGCGCCTTCGATGCCGGCATCAGTCCATTCCAGATCGCGGTCGGGCGGGGAGTCGGAGAGCATGAACAGCCGCGCGGCATCGGCGCCGAAGGTGTCGAGGATGCGCGCCGGATCGACGGTGTTCTTTTTGGACTTCGACATCTTTTCGGAACGGCCCACAGCGACGGGCGCGCCGTTGTGGGTGGCGGTAGTTCCGTTCCAGTCGACGGAACCGGGTTCCAACCACGTGCCGTCAGCCGCACGGTAGGTCTCATGGCAGACCATGCCCTGGGTGAACATGCCGGCGAAGGGCTCTTTAAGGCTGAGATAGCCGCAGTCGGACATGGCGCGGGTGAAGAAGCGCGAATACAGCAGATGCAGCACCGCGTGTTCGACGCCGCCGATGTACTGGTCGACGGGCAGCCATTTCATGGCTTCGACCTCGTTGAAGGGCCGGTCGGTGACGTGGGGCGAACAGAAGCGCGCGAAATACCAGGACGACTCAAAGAAGGTGTCGAAGGTATCGGTTTCGCGCAGCGCCGGTTTGTTGCACGTCGGGCACTTCACATGCTTCCACGTCGGATGACGCGCGAGCGGATTGCCGGGTGTGTCGAAGGTCACGTCTTCCGGCAGCGTCACCGGAAGATCTTTGTCGGGCACCGGCACCGCGCCGCAAGAGTCGCAGTGGATGATCGGAATCGGGCAGCCCCAATAGCGCTGGCGTGAGATGCCCCAGTCGCGCAGACGGTATTGCACCGTGCCTTTGCCGCGGCCGAGCGATTCCAGCTTCGCGATGGCGGCGCGCTTGGCGGCATCGACCTTCAGGCCGTTCAAGAATTCCGAATGGATCGCCACGCCGTCGTCGGTGAAGGCGACGTTACCTGTCTCCAACTCCGCCGCGAAGGCTTCGGGATCGGCACCGACAGGGGCGACGACGCATTTCACCGGCAGGCCGTATTTGCGCGCGAACTCCATGTCGCGTTCGTCGTGGCCCGGGCAGCCGAAGATGGCACCAGTTCCGTAGGCCATCAGCACGAAGTTGGCGACATACAGCGGCACGGTCTTGCCGGGGATAAACGGATGCGCCGCCTTCAAGCCGGTATCGAAGCCCATCTTCTCGGCGGTCTCGATGGCGGCGGTGGAAGTGCCGCCCTTGCTGCATTCGGCGATGAACTCCACCAGCGCCGGATTGCTTTCAGCCAGTTTCGCGGCTACCGGATGTTGGGCCGAGATGGCGCAGAAGGACGCGCCGAACAGCGTGTCGGGGCGCGTCGTGAAAACTTCCAAGGTGTCGCCGGTTTCTTTGCCGCCAGCATCCGTCAGCGGCCAGGTGACGCGGGCACCCTCGGAACGGCCGATCCAGTTGTGTTGCATTAGCCGCACTTTGTCGGGCCAACGGTCCAGCGTTTCAATTGCCTGCAGCAAATCCTCGGCGTAGTGGGTAATCTTCAGGAACCATTGATTGAGCTTGCGCTGCTCAACGTCGGCGCCGGAACGCCAGCCCTTGCCGTCGATGACCTGCTCGTTAGCCAGCACCGTATGCTCGATGGGATCCCAGTTGACCCAGGATTCCTTGCGATAGGCCAAGCCGCCTTTCAAGAAATCCAGGAACATCTTCTGTTCGTGTTTGTAGTACTCGGGCTCGCAGCTGGAGATCTCGCGGCTCCAGTCCAGCGACAAGCCCAGCGGCGCGAACTGCGCCTTCATGTCGGCGATGTTCTGGCGCGTCCATTTGCCAGGATGCACGCCGCGCTCCAGCGCCGCGTTCTCCGCCGGCAAACCAAAAGCATCCCAGCCCATGGGATGCATGACGTTGAAGCCCTTGGCCTTCTTATGGCGCGCGACGACGTCGCCCAGCGTGTAGTTGCGCACATGGCCCATGTGCAGACGACCGGACGGATAGGGAAACATCTCCAGCACGTAGTATTTCGGCTTGGAGGAATTGTCTTCGGTCTTGAAGCTGTCCTTGGCGGCCCAGGTCTTTTGCCACTTGGCTTCGGCTTCGCGGAAATTATAGCGCTCTTCGGGTGATGCCATCGCAATCCCTAACGCAACGCACTCTTTGCAGGTAGCAGCTGTGCAGGTTGTATTTGCAGCCGGCGGGATTCCTGCCGGCGGTTCGTTAGCCCGCTTTAGTTAGGCTGGGCGACCGCGCGAAGTCGAAGTTCGCGGGCCTGGCTCAGAACCGCGTTCTCGAACTCGACCGCCACTTCGGGACCTACGTTGACATCGTTCCAACGGCCGGATGCATCCTGCTGCTGACGGAAGACCGAAACTTTCAGACCGTCGGCGCGCAGTTGCCGGCCGAGAATGTAAACGTTGACCTTGAAACGCTCGTTGGGTGTCTCCGGCGGGGCGTACCAATCGGTGATGATCACGCCGCCGAAGGGATCGGCCGAGGCCAGGGGCATGAATGCAATGGTGTCCAGAGACGCGCGCCACAGGAAGGCGTTGACGGCGATGGCCCCTTCACTGCCACCCTTGCTGGCGTCACCGGTGAACAGGTTGGCGCCCACACCGCCCGGGCTGAACATGCCGGCGCGGCTTTTGGAGGGATCGCGATCGGCGCCGGGGGCGGCCTGATAGGTGTCATGGCCGCAGGCCGCGAGGGCAAGGACGAGAACAGCCGAGGCCGTCGTTGTAAAAATCCGCTGGCCTCTGCGCACCATATCGCTCTCCTAAATTGCCGACCGAAAGTCCCGGCCGGCTCATACGAAATAACGGGCCTCTAATACTGGTCCAAACGACGATGGCCCCGTAAACCAGCCGCACACAAGCTAAACCCAAACAACGTCAAGCAAGTTGGGGGCCGTTTATAACCAACCTCCGCGCCCTTGCGAAGCCCGCTAAGTGCTTGGCTGAGGCGCCTGCCGACATCGTCTGAAAACGTCAGTTTCAGGCCAGCCAATAGGGCGCGGAAATTTGCCGCTGCATAGCTACTTCACAACACCATCAAATAAACGTCATAGAACTCATCGCAGAGGTTGCTTAAGGTGCTTCCCGGGGAGGCCGGGACCTATCTTATTGTAATTGATAGCATATTTAGAGCAACCGCGCCGCCGGCGCGGTCTCAGCACGGTCCGAGAGCCGACAAAACGGCTGCAAGTGAGGGAAAACAAATGCGAAAGATTCTTTACGTCACCTCGGCGCTAACACTGGCGCTCCTCACCGGCCCGGCCTTCGCTGCCGACAGCACCGCTGACCTCGCACGCCAGATTCAGGGTTTGCAGGACCAATTGCGCGCCATGCAGCTGCAATTGGACGCCCTGAAGTCCGCCAATGCCGCTCAACAGGACGCCTTGAGCGAAGAAACCAACAAGCGCGAAGCCGATGTAAAGGCCGCGCGGCAAGCGAACCTTGAAGCCGGTGGCCAGAACGTTACCCAGGGTGGCGTGGTCAAAATGATCCCCCCGGCCAATCCCAAGGTGACTGAATCGGGCACGCACCGTTTCGCCATGACCAGCGCCGATGGCAACTGGAGCATCGCCCCCACAGGGCGCATCCATTTCGATGTCGGCGTTTTCCTCAACCAGAAGGCCGAAGGCACCACCGGTCCGGGCACAACCGCCGGCGGCAAGCTTTCGAGTGGCGTCAACGTGCGCCGCGCGCGTTTAGGTATCACCGGCAAGGCCATGGGTGATTTCACCTATACGCTGATCCTTGATGCCGGCGGCGGCAGCGGCGATTCCACGGCGTCCATCAATGAAGCGCGTCTCGGCTATACCGGCATCAAGAACACCGTGCTCGAAATCGGTTACGGCGCGCAGTACTTCACGCTGGAAGAAGCCACCAGCTCCAACGACATCATGTTCGTCGAGCGCAGCACGCCGACCACGCTGGCCTCCAACTTCAATTCCGGCGATCCGCGCGGCGCCGCCGGCTTCCGCACCTGGGAGTCGAATTGGTGGTTTGGCGCCTATCTCACCAGTTCGGCGCCCAACGTCACCCACGCGCTGACCAAGCGCGGCTTCGGCGCCTATGAACGCGCCACCTATCAAATCGTGCAAACCGATTTGACCTCGGTGCATGTCGGCCTCGGCGCGGCGCAGGTCTTCCAGGTTCCCAACACCGGACCGGGCACCGCCGCCACCTTCACTATGAGCGACCGGCCCGAAAACCGCATCGACGGCACGCAGCTGCTGACGACCGGTGCGCTCGGCACCGTCGCCAACCCGGTGACGGGCGTGCAGGTCTATAACGTTGCAAGTGCCGCGGCTTACGGCGGCCTGTTTTATCAGGGTGAATATTTCCACTACATCGTAGATCGCAGCGGCAAACCCAAGGCGCAGTTCGACGGCGCTTATGCCCAGATCAGCTACACCATCGGCGGACGGCGCGCCTATTCGCCGGCGACGGGCGCCTACGCGGGCATCGTTCCCGTCACGCCGTTCTCGCCAACCAAAGGCGGCATGGGCGCCTTCGAATTCGCTGGTCGCATCAGTTACGCCGATCTGGTCGACCACTACACCTCCAGCCTCACAGCTGCGTCGCAGCCCTTCATGGTCAACGGCGGACGCCAGACCAACTATACCGCCGGCCTGAACTGGTACTGGAACTCGAACATGCTGGTGAAGTTCAACTACATCCACACCAATCTCGACAAAGCCAATTCGGTGACGGCGACCAATCCAAACCCCACCGGCGCGGGCCTTACGGTTGATGCGGTCGTCGCGCGCTTCCAGGCGATGTTCTAGGAATCCTCCGCGATTAAGGGGTTCTCTCTTGCGGGCAATCTCGCTTAAGGTGTGCGCACCTTGAGTGCGAGGCCGGGAGAGACTCTATGCGGCGTGCCGCAGCAACGATGGCGGTGATGGGGCTGGGTGCATTCAGTGCGCCGGCTTATGCGGCCGATGCCATCACGCTGACTCTCGGCGGGCGCATCAAAGAGTTCTTCTTCGTCGCCAGCCAAACTCAGGCGCCGGCAGAGTCCCTCAATTCCACCGGCATGTTCAACGACATGCGCATTTCGGTCGATGGCCGCACCGTGCTCGATAACGGCATTACAGTCCGCGCCTTCGTGCGTTTCAACGCCATTGCCCGCGAAGCTGCTGATGACATCGACGAAGCCTATGTCGATGTCATCAGCAGCTTCGGCCGCTTGCGCATGGGTGAGAAAGCCGGCGTCAACACCACGACCATCGGCGATCCTGTGCCCGAGGCCTTTCTCAGCGTCGATGAGGAAATCCTCGCCGATGCCCTGAAGCCCCGCACCGGCATCACGTTGCGCGATGGTTTCACCTTCAAGCGCTTCACACATAATTCCCTCGGCGTGTCTTACCAAACGCCTGATCTGATGGGCGTGAAGGTCGGCGTGGCCTATCACCCCAGCGTCACGCCTGCGGTCGGCACCATCGATGCCGGGCTCAATGCCCATGACGCGGTCGACGTCACCGCCGGCTACGACGGTGACTTTTCAGGCGGCACCTATCGCATCGCCGGCGGATATTTCCGCCTGGCGTCGCGGGTCGGCGGCAATGATGGCGGCCAGGCGTGGAATCTTTCGGCGGGGGCGACCTACGGCGGCCTCGAGCTGGCGGCGGCTTACATCAACAGCCAGCCCACCTCGGGGCGCGACGAAGACGCTTGGACCGTCGGCGCGCTCTACGGCATCGGACCCTTCCAGGTCTCCGCCGATTACCGCTCCGCCAAACGCCGGCCTGTGCCGCGCGCGCTGGCCTTGCTGCCGGCGCGGATCTTCAATGAACACGTCACGCGCGCGACGCTGCAAACCGCCTACAAGCTTGGCCCCGGCATCAGCTTGGGTTTGGCCGGGTTCTACGCCACGCAAACCGATGCATTGGGTGTCGATTGGGACGGCGGCGGCGTGCTCAGCGGCATCAAGGTCGAATTCTAGAATCTCTTCTCGGGCGCATGGTCGTCAAACGATCCAAAAAGACCGTCAAAAAGAAAACCGCCGCGCCTGTCTCTGCGCCGGCGAAGAAACGCGTCAAGAAAGTCATCGGCTGGCGCGAATGGGTCTGGCTGCCCGACCTCGACGTCGGGCGCATCAAAGCCAAGATCGATACCGGTGCGCGCACCTCGGCACTGCATGCCGACCGAATTACGCCCTTCACCAAAGACGGCGTCATGCACGTGCGCTTTTTTGTGCATCCCTTGCAGCGCCAAAAGAAAGTGGAACACACCTGCGTCGCCGCTGTCATCGATCATCGCGCGGTGACCGATTCCGGCGGCAAGGCCGAGCTGCGCTACGTCATCCGCACATCATTGAAGCTGGGCCTGCGCCGCTGGCCCATCGAACTCACGCTCACCAACCGCGACCAGATGGGCTTTCGCATGCTGATCGGCCGCGAGGCCCTCAGGCGGCGTTACCTGGTGGACACCGGGCGGTCCTTCATCGCACGCCGCAAAAAGAAAGCCGCGGTTGCAGTGCGAGAGTAGCAGGGGAACGTAGTAGCAGCCCACGGCAGGCACCCCTATCTGTGGTGGAGGATTTGCCTGCAACATCTGAACCTCCATGTGCGTTAAAGCCCGATGAAATTGGTAGCTGTCCGATACGGGCTTGTCTGATCAAAGCCAGTAGCTAAGCTGCTTTCCCCCGCGCCCATCTTCTTTTCGAACCGGAGCGACCTTTCTTGAAACTGGCGATGCTTGCTCGCAACGCGGGCCTCTATTCGCACAAACGCATCGTGGCGGCGGCGCGCGCGCGCGGCCACGAGATCGAAGTCGTCGATACGCTGAAGTGCTACATGAACATCGCCTCGCACCGTCCCGAGGTGCGTTACAAGGGCCGCCTGCTCGAAGGCTTCGATGCGGTCATCCCGCGCATCGGCGCGTCGATCACGTTTTACGGCCTCGCGGTGTTGCGCCAGTTCGAGATGATGGGGGTCTATCCGCTGAATGAATCCGTCGCCATCGGGCGGTCGCGCGACAAGCTACGTGCGCTGCAGCTGTTGTCGCGCAAAGGCATTGGTTTGCCGGTGACCGCCTGCGCTCACGTCACCAGTCAGGCCGATGACCTCATCGACATGGTCGGCGGCACGCCCTTGATCGTCAAACTGCTGGAAGGCACGCAAGGCATCGGCGTGGTCATCGCCGAAACCCGCACCTCGGCTAAGAGCATGATCGAGGCCTTCGGTGGCGTCGAAGCCAACATCATGGTCCAGGAGTTCATCAAGGAGGCGAATGGCATGGACGTGCGTGCCTTCGTCATCGGCGGCAAAGTGGTCGCCAGCATGGAGCGCAAAGGCGCGCCCGGCGACTTCCGCTCCAATCTCCACCGGGGCGGGAAGGCCAAGACGATCAAGATCACACCCGAGGAGCGCTCGACGGCGGTGCGCGCCGCCAAGATCCTCGGCCTCAACGTCTGCGGCGTCGATATGCTGCGCTCGAACCACGGACCTGTGGTGATGGAGGTCAACTCGACGCCCGGGCTCGAAGGCATAGAGATCGCCACCGGCAAGGACATCGCCGGCATGATCATCGAATTCCTGGAAAAGAACGCCGCGCCCAACAAAACCAAGACGCGCGGCGAGGGCTAGGAAAGCGTGAGGACGTTTGATCGAGTCGCGACCCTTGCGTGCGCCGCTGAACTCTCGGCCCCTCCTACATTGATGAGGGGCTAACGCGCTTCACAAGCGTGCTTATTTACAACAGTTTCGCCCGAAAACACCCGATGAGTGTGGACTCTTTGCCACATTTCAAGGGATTCACAAAATGATAAAGGTCGGCGTATTGACCGCCTTTACCTTGGGTGCAATCTATCCTCAACACTAACGAGAAGCGCACACCATGTGCCCGGCCCTGAACACCACGCGACTTCTGACCACGGCAGCTGCCGTGGGCCTGTTTGCGTGCGTGCAGACGGCCGCTGCGGCTGATACCGCCGGGCGTCCCGGCGCCGTGACGTCGTCACTGACTGCGGAAAATACCCTGACCATTGGCTATCTGACCCCTGCCTTCGGCGCGGGCACCTTGGGCGTGGCTTCGGCCGCCCGCAGCCTCAACAGCGGCTCTGCCTGGTCGCCGGCGTTTGAGGGTTACACCGCACCGGCCTTCACCGGCACCGTCGGCATTTTCGGCAATTACGACCAGCACCGTTCGGTGTTGGCCTTGAACCCCGCCAGCTCCTGGAACTTCGGCGCCACGGTCGGTTACGCCGGCTTCTATCTGCGCGGCGGCGTCAACGAGACCGCTCCGGTGGGTCCGCTGCTGGGTTTACAGGGTTTGCAGGCCGGCTTTGGCTATGAAGTCGGCTCCTTCGACTTCCGCCTGACCTATTTGGCGTCTCAAGGCATCGGTTTGACCACCGAGCGCGAGATCGACAACCGCCAATGGAGCATCGGCGGCATCTACCAGATCACGCCGCGCATCCGCGTCAATGCCGATGCCTTCTACGGCAGCGCCAACGAAAACCGCAACAGCTCGTTGGCGGTGATGCCGTCGTCCGCGCCGCCGGGCACCGGCGCCCGCGTCGGCGTCGAGCTGCGCTTCTAAACATCACGCCCTAAAGACCGAAACCGATCCCGGCGATGCCTGCGCATCCGCTGTCACGCAACGCGTTGACGGTTGCGGCGCTGATGCCGCCAAGGGCGATGACGTGTCCGCGCGCAATGCGCACTAGGGCTGCGGTGCGTGCCGCACCCAAAGCGGGCCGTCCCGGGTGACTTTTGGTCGCAAACACCGGCGCTAGCAGGACGGCAGAGGTGCTTTTGCCGGCTCTCAAACCCCGGGCCCCATGTGCAGCGGCAGTGACAATTCGCCTGCGTGCCCAGAGGCGTCCGCCCGGCGCGAGTCCGCGATGCGCGGCCTGTTCACTAAGGTGCACGCCTGCAGCACCGACGCTGGCGGCCAAGCGCCAGTCGCCGGCAATCAGCAAAACGACGCCGCGTTGCAGGCATATCGGTGCCAAACGACGTGCGAGGCGGCCCAAATGACCGGCATCCGTATGGCGCAGGATCAACGCACTGCCGCGGGGCAAGGCCCGCATAGCTGTTTCAGGGTCGGGCAGGCGTTTGGCGTCACTCATCAGCCAGATCGCGGGCAAAGGCGAACGGGCACGGCGTTTGAGATTAGCGGCCGCCTTTGCTAGCGTCGGGTTCATTGTTTTCTCCTGGCCCTCATCCTAGCAAGGCCCATCCCATTTTGTCCGGTTCCGACATCGCCGCCGCGCTGAACGACGTTCAGACACGTATCACCGCCAAATGCCGTGCGGCAAAGCGCGACCCTGCCGGCGTCACCCTGATCGCGGTTTCCAAAACCCACGGCGCCCCCGAGATCGAGGCAGCGTTGGCTGCTGGTCAGCGGCACTTCGGCGAGAACCGCGTGCAAGAGGCCGAAGACAAGTGGCCGGCGTTCAAGGCCAAGATGCCGGATATCTGCTTGCACCTTATCGGACCCTTACAGACCAACAAGGTGGGCGACGCGCTGGCGCTGTTTGACGTCATCCATACCCTCGACCGGCCCAAGCTGGCCGAGAAGCTGGCTGATGATCTTGCAAAAAAACCGCGGCCCTTGCGTTGCTTCATCCAGGTCAATACCGGCCGCGAGCCGCAAAAGGCCGGCATTGATCCAATGGAGGCCGATGCCTTCATCGCCAGCTGCCGTGCCATGCCTTTTGAACTGAAGGGCCTGATGTGCATTCCGCCGGTACATGAGCAGGCAGCGCTGCACTTCGCCTTCCTGCGCGAGATCGCTGTGCGCAACCATCTCACGCATCTCAGCATGGGCATGAGCGACGATTTCGAAACCGCCATCGCCTTCGGTGCGACTCATGTGCGGGTCGGCAGTGCGATCTTCGGCGCGCGGAATTAAGCGCGAATGTCGATGTCGGCGCCGGGCAGCAGGCGCGCGAGGATATCGAGAAGATATTCACGACTGAAAGCGATGCAGCCGGCGGTGGGCTCATGGCCGGCCACGTGCATGAATATGGCGCTGCCGGCCGCGGGCACAACAGGATCGTCGTTGTGGCCGATAACCACCACCACGTCATACAGCGCGTCATCGCGCCACATATTCTCGGCGCTGGCGGGATAGGGCAGCGTGACGGGTCTGTTGTAGAGCGCATCATCGGGGGCGTCACACCAGCCATCGGTGCGGCCGATGATGCCGACGGGCAGCTGGGTTTGAGGTGCGGGCAATTTGTCGGCGCGATAAAGCACACGGCGCAGCGGAAAACGCCCGACCGGCGTCGCGCCGTCGCCTTCGCGTTTTGATGTGCTGATGCCCGCGCGTCCCAGGACGCAAGGATAGCTGCGTCCGGCGTAGGTCAACCGCCCGCGCTGCGGATTTTCGGGATCGGCGGTGACGACAAGAAGATCGCGCATGCCTCAGTGTAGCCCGCAGCCGCTTACTTGGAAGCGGACTTCAGCGCCTGAAGTTTTTCAAGGTTGCTCTCTACGGCGTCATCGAACCAGGCCGGCACTTTGTTGTTCTTGGTGTCAGTGGTGGCGCGTAGGCCATAGGAATAAGCCTCGACGGCCTTGGGCACGGTCATGGTGGCGGCAATGTCGTTGCCGTCTTCCGAAACTTCGTCCGGCAGCGGAATGCGTTTGATCGACTCAGCCACAGCTGGAACCGATTGCGACAGGCTCGGGTCACGCACCGAGCCCGGCGCGAACTTGCTGGTGGCGCGAAGGGCCGCCACGGTGTTGGCAATCGGCGCGCCGGAATAGGCTTTGGCCGCGCCGGGGCCCTGGCGCAGATCGAAAAACTTGCCGGGCGTCGTAGCGACGGGCGTCGGGGTATGTGGCTGCATGCCCGAAAGTACCGGGTCGCGTTTCACGCCGGCGTTGACGTTGGCCTTGGAGGCGATCTGCGCCGCGGTGATCTGGGCTTCGGCCGCACTCTTAGGGGGCTTCACGCCCTCCATCTCGAGCATGGCGCGAAAGTCCTCGCTGTTAGGCGCAGGATCCCGGGTGCCCCGCATCGGCATGGGGGGCAAGGGCAGTGAATTGGAAGCGGTCAGCGGCGAGGTCGAGTCCATGGCTTACTCAATTTTTTGAGCTTTTGTCTCTTCTCTACGCAAGAAGGGTGCCAGGAAAATAGTTAATATTTTCAATACGTTATTTTCTATGGTCAGCTGACAGAAACCTCCAAAGGCAGTTTCTACCCAGCCCGCCCAGCGACTTTTGCCGCCTTAGAAAAGATGCCCCGACCGCTTGGCCTTGGTCTGGAGGTAGGCCCAGTTGTGGCTGTTGGAGGGGAAGGCGTGGGCGACCCGCTCGGTGACGTCGATGCCGTGACGCACCAGGGCGCCGACTTTGGCAGGGTTGTTCGTCAACAGGCGCACCCGCGTGAACCCCAGCTGGCGCAGCATGCGCACGGCCGGCAGATAGACGCGTTCGTCGTCGTCAAAGCCCAGCTGCTCGTTGGCGTCGACCGTGTCGAAGCCCTGATCCTGCAGCGTATAGGCGCGCAGCTTATTCACGAGACCGATGCCGCGGCCTTCCTGCGCGAGATAGAGCAGCACGCCGCCGCCGTCCTTCGCGATCGTCGTCACTGCGCCCCGCAACTGGTCGCCGCAGTCGCAGCGCAGGGATTCCAAAAGGTCGCCGGTAAAGCACTCGGAGTGCAAACGCACGAGGATTGGTTTTGCCGGATCGGGCGTGCCGATGACGATGGCCAGATGTTCGGCGCCGCCGTCGTGGGGCCTGAATGAAATAATGCGCGTGTTTTCGCTGCCGGCCAGCGGTACGCGGGCTTCGCTGATGGGCCGTAAATCATCGGCTTGATGACGTTCATGGGCTTCGATGGCGCCGGCGGTGACGACGAGACGTTCGCCAGCCCGCGCCCAGGCGGCAGGCGCACTGCTCAGCGGTGCGACAAGAACCGCCGGCAACAGGCGCGCAATTTTCGCCAGCAGCACGGCGGCATCGGCCGCACTATGCAGCGGTGCGGCGGCGGCCGTGATGCCCGGCGGAGGCACGCGGCCGATCTCAGTCTGCGGGTCGATCAGCTTGCGCAGACATTCGGGCGTGAAAGGCTCGCTCGCCGTCAACAGGACGGTGCGGCTGGTCGATGCAAGACCAAGGATCGAGGCACGGCGCGCCGTGATGGCCAGGCTCATGGGGCCGACGCCGGTGCTGGTGAAAAATGCCAGCGGCCACGTGTCGACGGTTTCGGCGGCGCGGGCGACCACAGCGTCGCCGTCGTCTGCCGTGATGACAACAGCCCCGCCGCGCCGCAGGTCCGCGACAGCGCGCTCGACGGCTTCCAGGCAGCGCTCGGGCGCCTGGGCTTCGGGGATGGGATCGCTTTTTGGCTGCAGGACCATGGGCTTTATATAGCCTTCGCCTCTTCCGCCCGCCACTCGCGGCAACGTGAAGCCTGATCATAAGCCTGGTAGGTTAAAGAATTCATCAGTGTTGCCAAGGTCATAGCTTTGGTGGACAAAGGTTGGCCCGAGGAGATTACCGCACCACATGTCCACCGGCCGCACATTGCTGATTGTCGAGGACGACGACCTGTTGCGTCAGGCGCTCAAGGAGCAGCTGGCGGCCCTGGGTGATTTCGCCGTGATCGACGAAGCCGCCGACGGTGCCGCGGCCTTTGTCGCCGTGAAGGGCAAAGTCTTCGATCTCATCCTGCTCGACATCGGTTTGCCGGACATGGACGGCCGCGATGTCTGCGCCAAGCTGAGGGAAAGCGGCGTGCGCTCGCCGATCATCATGCTTACGGCGGCGGACTCCGAGGACGATACCATCACCGGGCTTGATGCGGGCGCCAACGACTACGTCACCAAACCCTTCCGCATGGCGGTGCTGCTCGCGCGCGTGCGTGCACACCTACGCCAGCATAATCAGTCGGACGATGCGATCTTTACGGTGGGGCCGTACAAATTCCAGCCGGCCGCTAAGATGCTGGTGATCGGCGATGGCCAAAATTCCGGGGGCCAGAAGAAAATCCGGCTGACGGAAAAAGAGACCGCGATTCTGAAATATCTCTATCGCGTGGGGAATAAGACGGTATCGCGGGAGACCCTGCTGGGTGAGGTGTGGGGTTATAACGCTGCCGTTACAACCCACACACTCGAAACCCATATCTACCGTCTGCGCCAGAAGATCGAAGCGGAACCATCAGCCGCGCGTCTTCTGCTTACCGAACCCGGCGGGTATCGGCTTAATCCATAGAGCCTCGAAGCCGCGCTATTCGCGCTTCGAAATGTTGCTCAATAGCTCAAGGACGTTCTTACGCAGGTCGGCGTTATGCAGGCGCCAGTAAGCCCGGACGAGTTCCAGGGTTTCCGTGCGCTGCATCGGATCAGCGTCAATGTCCGACACTTCTTCAGCGAGATCATCGGGGCTACGGGCCGCCGGTGTGGTGCGCACACCCGTTGTTTCCGGTCCAATGTCCTCGAAGAAGTACGCTATGGGACAATTCAGCACGCGCGAAATATCGAACAAGCGGCTGGCCGAAACTCGGTTGTGGCCGCTTTCGTATTTCTGCACTTGCTGGAAGGTAACGCCGATGTCACCGGCCAGTTGTTCCTGGCTGATGTGCAAGAGCGTGCGGCGCAGTTTGATCCGTTTACCGACATGAATGTCGATCGGATCGGGACCACCGCCGCGAGTGCCGGGTTGCCGGCCTCTGCCACGAGATTTCATAGGGATGACTGTCGACTCCATAACCCATACTCTTTTTAATTGTTGTTACTGCAGGATATAACGCGACGACCTGCAATTATGTTGCTTCAGATGGCAACAATGACAATTTTAAACCTAATTTCATGCGGTGTCGCCCGGGAAAGTAGGCGTTTTCAAATGGATGCACGTAACGCGCTCAAACAAGCATAGACATATAGACCGCTGCACTCCTCAATCCCCGGTGTGGCCTCGCGACAGCCGACCTGCTAGAAGATCGCGCCATCGGGGATGGTGATTTTCACCCGTATCCCCAAGCCCTTAATGACGAGGCCCGCATTGAATAGGCGGCGCCGATGGAGCGATGGGACATGCGCCAGGCCAGCGTCGAACGTAAAACCAAAGAGACCAGCATCAAGGTCACCGTCAACCTGGACGGGTCCGGCCGTTACGCGATCAAGACCGGGATCGGCTTTCTCGACCACATGCTGGAGCAACTTTCACGTCATAGCCTGATGGATCTGGACGTCGCGGCCACCGGCGACATCCATATCGACTTCCACCACACCACCGAAGATGTGGCCATCTGCATCGGCGAAGCCGTCGGCAAGGCCCTGGGCGAGCGCAAGGGCATCGGCCGTTACGGTGTCGCGGTGATTCCCATGGACGAGACCTTGACCGAAGTGGCCATCGACCTGTCCAACCGCCCGTACCTGGTTTGGAAGGTCGCCTTCACCAAACCCAAGCTGGGTGAGATGGACACCGAGCTGTTCAAGGAATGGTTCCAGGCTTTTGCGCAAGCCGCGGGCGCGACCCTGCATGTCTGGAACAAGTACGGCGAGAACAACCATCACATCGTTGAGTCTTGCTACAAGGGTTTGGCGCGCGCTCTGCGCCAGGCAATGGAGATCGACGTCCGCAAGGCCGACGCCGTGCCGTCCACCAAAGGCGTGCTCGGCGGAAGCCTCTGAGTGCGATGAACGTTGTCATCATTGACTATGGCTCGGGCAATCTGCGCTCCGCCGCCAAGGCCTTCGAACGCGCCGCGCGTGAGTCGAATTTCAAAGGCGACATTGTCGTCACTGCCGATGCCGAACAGGTGGCCGCCGCCGACCGCATTGTGCTGCCTGGCGTGGGCGCTTTCGCCGATTGCCGCCGCGGTCTGGAAGCAGTGCCGGGCCTGCATGAGGCGCTGACGGAGGCGGTCCTGAAAAAGGGCAAGCCGTTTCTCGGCATTTGCGTTGGCATGCAGCTGATGGCCGAACGCGGGCTCGAACATGGTGAGACGCAAGGGCTGGGCTGGTTGCCTGGAAATGTTGTCGCCCTGACGCCTGAAGGCGACGATAGTCCCGCAGGTATCGGCTACCGCGTGCCTCACATGGGCTGGAACGAGTTGATCATTACCTCGCGCGATCATCCGATGTTGAACGGCATCGGCGACGGCGGTCACGCCTACTTTGTGCATAGCTATCACATGCAGTGTCACAATCCCGCTCATGTGCTGGCGACGACGCCCTACGGGCAAATCGCAACAGCCATTGTCGGGCGCGACAACATCGTTGGCGCGCAGTTCCATCCGGAAAAAAGTCAGGCGGTGGGGTTGCGCTTCATTTCCAACTTTCTCGCGTGGAAACCCTAAGATGATTTTTTTCCCCGCCATCGATCTGAAAGACGGTGCTTGCGTGCGCCTGATCAAGGGCGACATGAACCAGGCGACCGTGTTCAATGACTCGCCCGCCGACCAGGCGCGCCAGTTTGTCGCGGCCGGCTGCCGCTGGATTCACGTCGTCGATCTCAACGGCGCTTTTGCCGGCGCGCCCGTCAACAGGGCGGCGGTCAAGGGCATCCTCGCCGCGGCCCCCGTGCCAGTTCAGTTGGGCGGCGGTATCCGTGATATGGCGACCGTCGCGGCTTGGCTCGAGGCCGGTATCGCGCGCGTGATCCTGGGCACGGCGGCAGTGAAAAATCCCGCCCTCGTCCGTGAAGCCTGCAAAGCCTTCCCGGGCAAGGTCGCCGTCGGTATTGATGCGCGCGGCGGCAAGGTGGCCACCGAAGGCTGGGCGGAAACCGGTGAGCTGACGGTGGTCGATCTGGCAAAGCGCTTCGTCGACGCGGGCGTGGCGGCGATCATTCATACCGACATCGACCGCGACGGGATTTTGCAGGGACCCAACGTCGCTGCATCGGCACACCTCGCGCGCGCGGTTCCCATTCCGGTGATCGTCTCGGGCGGCGTGTCGTCGCTGGATGATCTGAAGGCGGTCAAGGCTGAGGCGGCTTCGGGCATTGCCGGCGTCATCTCGGGCCGGGCGATTTATGACGGGCGTATCGATCTTGGCGCCGCTGTCGCGCTATTGGCGGCCTAAGTGCTCAAAATCCGCATCATCCCCTGCCTCGACGTTAAAGACGGCCGCGTCGTCAAAGGCGTCAACTTTGTCGATCTGAAAGACGCGGGCGACCCCGTCGAACAAGCGCGGCTCTATGATGCGGCGGGCGCCGACGAGTTGTGTTTCCTCGACATCACCGCCAGCTCCGACAATCGTGACACATTATATGACGTGGTCTCGCGGACAGCCGAGCAGTGCTTCATGCCGCTGACCGTCGGCGGCGGCGTGCGCACGGTCGACGACATCCGCAAACTCCTGCTGGCCGGGGCCGACAAGGTCTCGATCAACACGGCGGCGGTCAAGACGCCGGAGTTTGTGCGCGAGGCCGCTGAAAAATTCGGCAGCCAGTGCATCGTCGTGGCGCTCGACGCCAAACAAACCGCGCCGGGTGTCTTCGAGATCTTCACCCACGGCGGGCGCACCGCCACGGGCCTCGATGCCGTCGCCTGGGCCAAGAAGATGGTCAGCTACGGCGCCGGTGAAATTCTGCTGACCTCCATGGACCGCGACGGCACCCGGGCGGGTTACAATATTCCCCTGACCCGAGCCGTGGCCGATGCCGTCAACGTGCCGATCATCGCCTCGGGCGGCGTTGGCACCCTCGATCATCTGGTCGATGGCGTGCGCCAAGGTCACGCGTCGGCGGTATTGGCGGCCTCGATCTTCCACTTCGGGCAATATACGCTGCGCGAGGCCAAGGAACACATGAGTGCGGCCGGCATCCCTGTCCGTCTCAACTAAAGTGAGCACGACATGACCGTTGATGAGAAAATCCTGGCGACGCTGTTCGCGGTTCTGCAGGAGCGCAAGAACGCCGATCCCGAGACCTCCTATACCGCGCGGCTGTTCGCCAAGGGCCCGAAGAAGATCGCCCAGAAGGTCGGCGAGGAAGCGGTGGAAACCGTGATCGCCGCCGTGGCCGAAAGCAAAGGCGCGCTGATCTCGGAGAGTGCCGACCTCCTTTATCATCTGTTGGTGCTGTGGGCCGCCAAGGACGTAGCGCCCGCGGAGGTCTGGCAGGAGCTGGACCGGCGCTTCGGCATCTCGGGCGTTGCCGTCAAGGAAGCGCGCAAGAAAGCCAAGTAGGGAGGCCTTTTATGTACGACGACACCAATATCTTCGCCAAAATCCTGCGCGGCGAAATCCCCTGCAAGAAAGTCTACGAGGACGACCACACCCTGGCCTTCGAGGACATCAACCCCGAAGCGCCGGTGCATACCCTGGTGATCCCCAAGGGCAAGTACACGTCGATGAAAGATTTCAGCGCCAACGCCAGCGACGCCGAGATCGGGGCCCTGATCCGCGCGGTTGGCAAAGTCGCCGCGCTGAAGGGTGTCGAGGACTCAGGCTTTCGCATTCTGTCCAATGCCGGCGACGACGCCCATCAAACGGTGGCGCACTTGCACGTCCACATCTTCGGTGGACGTTTCCTGGGGCCGATGCTGACCAAGAAATAGTTTACTTCGGACAGGGGTTCTTGGCGGAGGTCGCGTCGCAGACCACCGACGAGGTCAAGAAGGCCACGGCGGCCTCGATCTCTTGGGGCGGAATCGCCGGCCCCTCTTTGCCGTAAGCCGGCGTGCGCCAGGTCTGCGTCAGGACATACAAGGCACTCGCACCCTGCACGACCTTGGTGTAGCGCGTCTCGCCCATGCCTGTGGTCCGGTCGCGTTCGCAGCCCAGAGTCCAGAAGGCCGACGCGTACCCATTGTTGACGCCTGACTGGAATTTGCCCTCGCGCAGGCCGGTACAGGCCGTGCGGGTTTGGGCGGCGGCGCGGCGCTGCAAGGTGTCCAGCGGCAGGTTGTTGAGCTTGCGGTAGACCTCGAGGGAAATCTTCTTCTGCCAGTTCTCGGCGGTCTGGCCCGGCGGCGCGTATTCGACGATCTCCTGATCACCCTGGCGCGCGAAAATCTCAACCCAGCCCTTGGGAAACTGCGGCATGGTGATTTGCTCTTCGGCCTGGGCTGAAGTCGCCGCCAATACCACGAGCAATGGAAGAAGCTTGCGCATAAGCCATCCTCGCAAAGGTCCGGGATGGCAACAAGTGGAATGATAATGAGGAGAATCTATGGCGCTTCTGCCCCCGGACATCCGTGGTTGGATCTTTTAAACCCTTCGCACGGCGGTCCGGGGCCAGAGCGCGCCGGCGGCATCTTCCGTCAATAATGGCTCAGACTAAGGGTGGAAATCGCCCACCTAAATCCGCATCACTGACTGAGGCTGCGGCGCGGCCCGCGCTGGTCTATAGACAGCGCGGAAGCAGGTTTCTAGTAGCCGTCGCGGTAGCGGCGACGTTCGTTGTTCTCCGGCGCAGTTGCTGCACCAATCGCTGCACCGCCCGCGCCGCCGATGATGGCACCGGTCAGGGGGTCAGCACCCAGGACCGCCGCGCCGACGGCACCGCCGGCCGCACCCAAGCCCGCACCGGACAAAGCCCGGTCGCCGCGGCTATAATCGCAAGCCGACAGCGTCAACGCCACCGCCGAAACCGCAATCAAACCTTTTACGTGAGATTTGGGCGCGCGCAACTGCATCACCAGCCCAACTTGATGCAATCAGGCACACCAAACCCACCGCAAAACAGATAGTCCGCTGGATATTCTTCAAGTTCATGACGTCGCCCGGGGTGGAATACTGGTGCCCTAATGGCACCGTCTCAACCCGCCAATCTTCTAACACGGCCTAGGGGCTGGGCAGGACTCAATGATTATACCATCAGCAGCACACGCGGCCTAGCGTTCCGCCTGTTATAAACAAGAATCTTAGGTGGTGGAGTGTTTCACGCGTGAAACATTTTGGCGTGTGCAGGTGTCAGTTTAGCCGGGAACACCCATGGTGCCGACGAGTAAGCAAAAGCCTTATAAGTGCGGATGCATTCCCTACTATCGGGGTTTAAGCATTCGGAACCGCCGTCTGTTTCACGGAAACACGTGTTTCGGTCATTTCACGAGAGACGTAAGTTTTGTGAATCGAATAGCTATTAAAAAACACGGCATCACCCGGAGTAAACTCTAGTTTTACGACCGTCCAGCCCGTCAAAGACATGGCGTGGTCCTTTTCTGCCGCGCGGGAGACCTCGTCTTTTAGGAACATTGGGTGGGGTTCAGTCATTCCGCGAAGCGCGAGGAGCATACTTGGGGAAGTGACACCGCACGAAGTTAGCGCAATCCACACAAGGGCGCTCGGCTTAACATTTACGCATTTATCCTGGTGCCACACCGTGGGTTTTGCGCCCTTATAAGAAACGAAAATCGGGCTCTCATCATCGGAAATGGTGAATTCAGATCCACCCAACATAAGGCCGAACGTGGAAGCTGTATTGGGCGTCAAGAGGCGCTGTCTTAAATCTGACGCCATAACCCCAGGCCTCATGGTCCCGTGCTTAGGCGAGGCGTAGGCGTCGATTGCATTCTGGTTTGCGATCACTCTTTCCATAACGCTATGGACCAAGTCGGGATCGAGCAAGCCGCGCCAAGCAGCGAAGCCATGCTTGGCGACCATCGCTGCCGCGTCAGCCGGAGAAGCCACCCGAATGTCTGGAACCGTCATGTCTACCGACCCCCAATTTCGTTAAACGCCAAAACCATGTGCACGTTTTTGACCCTAGAAAGCGCAAATTTGATTTCCATCGCTGCGCCCAGTGCTTGAAACCCCAATTTTACCCAGTTTTTACAATGCACAGCTTTATACTGACATTCCCAGGATGAACCCCAGTTTCGGGCATCACCGTGGGCTTCATCGCCGCCAATAGCAAACTCTAACGGTGCTATCCTGGATTTGCTGTCAGAGCGCGGGGAACGAGGGCTTCTCAGTCCGCCGATATCCCTGTTTTCCGTGATCAAGGCACACTTCTCCCGTTGATTTATCCTTGCTGCCGCCACCTCCCGCCTCAAGCCGGAGATGGCGGCGCTCGAAGTTGAGCTATCAGCCGCAGAATCTCCGCAAACATGTCCCGTGGCACCGCGACCTCGGCCATCTGGAATGTGACGTAGCGGGAATGCGTGACAATCTTGGCACCGATCTTCACGAGCTTCTCCCGGAGAGAGGTCAGCGACCAGTGCGCGACAGCCTCGGGCAAAGCCAGCGTCCGCATGAAGTTGGCGAGATTGTAAGCCAGGGCATGAAGCTGAAGCCGGACGGCGTTGGCGGCGAATGAGCAGCAGGAGAGCCGTGTCCACTTTACGGCGTTCTTGCCCTCTTTGATCCATTGTTCGCAAGTGCCGCGCTGGTTGTAGAAACTGACCACCCGCTCGGACGGGCGTGAGAGATTGGTGACGAGGAATCCGACGCGCGGATAAAGCTCACCCGGGTGCCACTCGACCTTGGCCACGACCCGGCGCGGCGTCTTCCAGCTTTGCGCCCGATAGCTGAAGTTGGCGTAGTACCGTCGAACCTCGATGGGAGGGCGACCGACGGGGCGCTTGAGCAGATGAGCGATGCTCTCCTGCAGGATTTTGTTGCCCGGCAGCCGGATCGTATACTTGAAGCCTTCGGCCTCCAGGAACTCGTAAACCTCGGGGTTCGCGAAGGCGGCGTCGGCGCGGAAGTAGCGGCGCAACTTCTTGGCTCGGTAACGTGCCACCACCGGTTCGAGCACGTCCTTCCAACCATCCGCCGAATGGACATTGCCGGAACGCAGCGCGCAGCGTTCCAGATCGCCGAACTGATTGAAGACGAACAGCGGATGATAGCAGGTGCACGCAAAATGACCGTTATAGGCTGTCCCTTCCTGTTCGCCGTAGGTCGGGCTGACGCTGGAATCCATATCCAGGACGATGGCCTTCGGCAGACGGCGGCCATGAACTCAGTCGATCCACTGACCGCTGAGGTCAGCGAGTGCGGTGGAGTTCTCGTCGCTTGCGAGCCACTCCGTCTCGAAGCGCCCGATCTGACTTGCGGACGCCGCCTGCTTCGCCACGGCGTGACCACCGACAACCCAGCGCATGGCGGGGTCACGCGCCAAACGGTCGGCGTCATTCACGTCCTCGTATCCCGCGAGCCGCCCGAACACGGATTGACGCAATAAGCCCGCCAGAACGTGGCGCGTGTTCTTGCCGCGACGACCGTCCGATAGCAATGCACCTGCCAGCGCCGTCAAGCCAAGCGCGTCGTCCAACTCGCGGTAGGCGAGCAACCCTGCATCGGATGTGACGTTGGCACCGTGAAATTCCAGCTTGAGACGGCGGTCGAAATCGAGCCTGGAAGCGCCGGAATCCGCTTCACCCGCTGGGTGCGCCATGATTGTCCCCGATCCAACGACATAAGCTGCTGATACCTATGTCTGAAT
>CANJPG010000016.1 GCA_947476065.1 Fidelibacterota bacterium | reverse complement strand
CAAGGCCAATGCCAAATTGGACATTATCGCCCGCGCGCATTTCGACGCCGAAGTCGATCACCTGACGAAATGCGGTGCCACGGTCACGATCATGGGCGAGCGCGAAATTGCCCGCAGCATGATCGAGTATGCTTTGAACGACGGCGCCTTAGCCAAAGGTACGCAGCGCCCCGCCGTGGAACAGCAGCGGTGTCTTGCCGATATTGAAGATGCGCCTGACACGGCCCACGATGATATCGTGATCACCACCCGGGTGACGCGCGGCGACGTTGCATTCAAAATAGACCACACAGCCGGCGATTAGCGGTACGCCGTCCAGCCCGTGGTGTACATCCACGCCGCCGAACTTGTCGCCGCCCGCCTTGGCAAATTTCATCGCCAAAGCGTCCTGGTCCGCGGACAGCACGTTGACGGCAAAAGGGTCGCCCACCTGGAAAGCGGAAAAGCTCGCCCCGCTGGCCGCAATGCTCCAGAGAATCAGCGGCGGATCCAGGGACAGCGAGTTGAACGAGCTGACCGTTATACCTACGGCCTCGCCCACCGACGACAGTGTGGTCATGCAGGTCACGCCGGTGGCGAAATGACCCAGGGTATTGCGGAAATGCCGGCGCGCCTCATCGCTGCCGCAGGGATCAATCCCGGCTTTGCCTTCGATAAGGAGAACGTCGTCAGCCATCAGCGCCTTTCGTCAACGCCGTGGGCAATGGCCTCCATGGGACCCGGCAGGGTGTCATCGTCAAGGAGATCAAGCCCCTGGGATAGGCGTGAATTCGCCAGCCCATAGAGCAGGTAAATCACCGCGCCAAGGATCAGGTAGCTGCCGAGGATGATCGCAGGGATCGGATCGTCGGCCATGGCCTTGGTGATGATGTCCTCAATCAAGGGCACCGCCATGATGGCCGCGAACAAGATGCCGAGCATCGGCGCGGTGCCGAGCCAGTAGCGGCCGGTATCCCGCCATGCGCGCGCCATCCAGACGGCGGCGACAAAGACGACGGCCATGGCGCCATAGTCTGTCCACGGCGACTGCATAAGATACCTAAAGACCGCGAGACCAACAAAAGCCAGCGCCAGCGAAATGACGATACGTGCCTTGGCCGAAACGTAGGCCCCACCGAGCGGCACGCGGAAGGGGCGATGCAGATCCTTGCGCGTCGTGCGCAAATACATAACCGTGAGGCAGACGATGCCAAAAGCGAAGGCCGTGCCCAAGCTCACCAGATCACCCAGAATGGTAATCGGCAGTAGCGAGGATGCCACCGCGATCAGCACGCCAAGGACGATCGTGCCGATCCAGGGCGTACGGAATTTGGGGTGAATGACCGCGAAGGCCTTCGGCAGCAAGCCGTCCCGCGCCATCGAATAGAACACGCGGGTCTGGCCGTAGGTGAGGATCAGCATCACCGAGGACAGGCCGGCAACCGCCCCCACTTTGATGAGGAAGGAGAACCACGGCATGCCCATGCGGTCGACCGCGACGGCGATTGGTTCCGGCACGCCCAGGTCCTTGTACGAGACCACGCCGGTCAGCACTGCCGAGACGAGCATGTATATGATCGTGCACACCAGCAAGGAGCCCAGAATGCCAATGGGAACATCCCGGCTGGGGTTCTTGGATTCAGCCGCGGCAGTGGACACCGCTTCAAACCCGACATAGGCGAAGAAGATCACCGAGGCCGCGCGGAAGATGCCCTGCACGCCGTAGGTAAAGCCGCCCTGGTTTGGCGGTATGAAGGGCACCCAGTTCTCCGGCACGATGAAGCCGGCACCGATAACGATAAATGCGAGCAGCACGCCGACTTTGATGAAAACAATCACATTGTTGACGGCGGCGGATTCCGAAACGCCGAGCACCAACAGGCCGGTGACCATCAGGATGCCGGCCAGCGCCACCAGGTTGAAGTTGCTGCTGAGGCTGAAAATCAGGTGACCATTGGCGTCGGCCGCCGACTGCACCATCGATTTGGCGAATTCCGGCGGGATGAGCACGCCGAAGTCCCGCAAGAAGCTGGTGACGTAACCCGACCAGCCCACGGCAACGGTGGCCGCCGCCACGCCGTACTCCAGCACCAGGAGCCAGCCCATGATCCAAGCCACCAGCTCGCCCATGGTGGCGTAAGAATAAGTATAGGCCGAGCCGGCAACCGGCATGGTCGAGGCCAGTTCGGCGTAACACAGGCCGGCGAAAGCGCAGGCGGCACCGGCGATGATGAAGGACAACAGCACGCTGGGCCCGGCGTAGTTGGCCGCAGCGTTGCCGGTCATGACATAAATACCGGCGCCGATGATGCAGCCGATGCCGAGGAAGACGAGGTTGAGAGGGCCGAGTGTGCGTTTGAGCTGGTGGGAGGTGGCTTCGCGCTGGATTTGATCGATGGATTTCTTAATGAAAAATCTATTTGGCGCCTCTGCCGACATGTGAATTCGCCCCTGTTGCTGCGATAACGACCCCCGGACGTCTGACGTTAAAGACAGCCATCGCCCGCCGCAACCAGCGCCTGACTGCTTTCACCTATGCCGCCATCGGCCGGTACCCGGCAGAGCTTTCCTAGTGGACCGCGACGGAGCGGCACCTTTGGCCGGCACCTGCCGTGTCGAGAGCCCTTTCTTCGTCATACATCATTGATAAATAATAATATTTTAGAGTGTCCGCGCCTGGCATGGATGTTGCTTTAGTTAATGCCGAAGAGCCGCACAGAGCGGCCGAAGGCCATAAGGAAGCAAACCATGTCCGTGATCGATTTCATTGCCGTCCGTCGCCGCCAGGACCCGAGCAAGTCCGAGGACTCTCAGACTTTTACATCTGAGAAGGGCGGCAAGGCCCAACCGCCTCTGACCGCCAGTCAGTTCACGCGTCATGTCACCCATATCATCGAGGATGAGATGCGCCGTTCCCTTAAACGCCACGTAGACGTCATCGACCCACGCGAGATGATCGACCTCGCCAAGATGCTCGCCGAATTGAAGGGCAAGTACATCAGCATGACGCTCACCATCGCCTCCAACCGTACGCCGATGACGGATGCGGAACTGGAGCAGCTGCGCAGCACACGCGTGAAAATTCAGGAACTCGAAGCCGCCTACAATGAGTTGAACGAGGCCATCGCCTCGCAACTCGTCGAAGTGCGCGGCGTCGTCAAGGAATAAAGCCCGCGCAATTTGTGCGCGTGCTTACACGAGTGACCACACCCCCGGGAGCAGGCCAGAAAGGCCGGCCCGGGGTTTCTACTTCTACAAACTCACGGTAGGTTCGCGCCTTCGCAAACCATGAGGCTTTGCCAATGCCGCCGACGATCTACCACAATCCCCGCTGCACCAAATCACGCGACACCCTCGCCCTGCTCGAGAAGAAGGGGTTGAAACCGCGCGTCATCGAATATCTCAAGAGACCGCCTAGCGCGATGGAACTCAAGAACATCGCCCGCATGCTCGGTCTTTCGGTACGCGACCTCGTGCGCAAGGCCGAGGCCCGCGACGCCGGCATTGACGCCGTCGAAATGGATGAAAAAGACCTGGTCGCGGCGATGGTGCGCAACCCCATCGTCATCGAACGGCCGATCGTCGTGAACAACGGCAAGGCCGCCATCGGCCGGCCGCCGGAGGACGTGCTCAAAATTCTATAAGTCGAGCTCTATAAATCAAGTTTGGCGTTCTTGATGAGCTCGAGGTTGTCATGGATGGTGTAGAGGTTGTGGTACACCGTATCCTTGAAGAAATTGTACTTTTGTTTCCAGGTTGAATCGCGCCCGCGGCCACGGTCGTCCCAGAAGCGCTTGCGCCACTCGCTCATTTTGATCTGCCAGAAACACACGATCATGCCAATCGCTCGGTAGTGGATCTCGACGGCTTCGCGCATGGTGCGGAATTTCTCGGGCGTGATTTCATCGAAGAACTTTTCGACCTTATGGAACTGATCGAAATAGCCATTGAGCGTCAGAATGGTGTCCCGCCCGATACTTAAAGCTTCCGCCGTTTCTTCCCGCATGCCCGGAAAGCGGTTGTTGAGGGCGTCCTGATCTTTGAGCTTTTTGATATCGACCAGAAGCTCACGCAAGTCCTCGAGCAAGGCGTCGTAGATTCGCTGGTAGTAGGAGATAGCCAGAATGATCTCGCTGAGTTTGGAGATATAAACCACGATCTCCGTCGGCTCGATCTTGAGGCGCGACGCGATATCCATTAGGTTTTTCAGAGCCGCGCCGCGGTTGGCCCCCTCAAGAATGCCCGACAGCGATGACCGGCTGGTAACTTTGACGTCGGTGCCCTGCAGAATCACGCTGAGCAGCCCGCGCGAGTAGTTGTTCATGTAGCTTTGAAGGCGCTCTTGTTCCTTCGCCGGGATTTTGATCTGCTCAAGCTCTGCGTCGGTGATGAAATCGTTGAGCGCGGCGCGCACCGAGTACACGTCGAAACTGCGCGCGCCCATCAGGGCCACCAGCCGCTGGCGGTCGTGGGTATTGAGCCCGACCTCGGTAATGACCTCCGAGGCGGTACGAATACCGATGCCGACACCTTCGGCGTTGAACATGTCCACTACCGGCTTCAAATCGTGCAGCAGCACGATCTTTGACTTCGCCAGAGTCTTGCTGTCGAAGATCGCCCACTTGTTCAGGGGCAATTCGAAGAAAATGTCGACGACTTGAAGTTTTTTAGACATGAACCGGGCAAGACCGTGGAGGCCTCACCAAAAGGGCGGGAGGCCGGCTCGAGGAGTATACAGAAATCATACGCGCCAAGGCCTTACCAAAGACCTAGCGCCGGGAGTTTTTTCAAACCGGCCGGCAAACCGGCATATTGACGCCATTTTCCCGCCGCGCCAGTGTGGTTTTACGGACAGCAGGCCCCAGGTTTCTGCTAAGAGTCCGACACCTGTTCACGGTTACGGCCTTCGGGGGGGCCTGGGTGTTATGATTGCCATTGCGGACACGGCCCCCATTTCAAAAGCCGGCGACTCAAAAGCCCGCGACTTGCAGGACCGCCTGACCGCGCTCAGCGTCGAGTTCGGCGACGCTCTAGGCGGCAAGGTCAAGGAAATCCGCCGGATATGGGCCCTGGTGCCGGCTTCGCCCTCCGCCGATGAAATTCGCGGCGCGCTTCTCAAAATCCACGACATCGTTCATGTGCTAGCCGGGGCCGGGCAAAGCTTTGGCTTTCCGCAAATTAGCAAAACGGCGGCGCCGCTTGACGGTTTGTTTCGGCTTCTGACCGAACACAGCCAACCTCTGACCGGGGAGGCGATGGCACAAATAGAAGTCCTCATTCAGGCGCTGGAAGATGCGACCTGCACACCGCGTGAGGTCATTGCCATTGGCGACTTGGACGTGGTGACCACCGATTCAAGCGACCGGCGGGAGCCACCGCCCGTCCTACTGCTGGCCGCGGGCGGGGACAATGACACCCAGCCGCTGCAGGAAGCGCTAGCCGGTTACGGCTACCGCTGCCATGTCATCCACGCGCCGGCGGACATTCCGGCGGACACCCTGCAAGGCGCACCCGGCATCGTCGTGGCCGATATCTCAAGCGGCGATACCCATCTCAGGACGCTGCGCACGTCCATGCCGCTCGCCAAGCTGCCGCTCATTTTGACGTCGTCCAGCGCCGGCTTTGCCGACCGTCTGCGGGCCGTAAAAAACGGCGCCACCGTGTTCCTGCCCAAACCCTTTGACTTCGAGGAACTTGTCGAGCGCCTGGGCGCCCTCGAAGAAACCAAATATGAGAGGCCATTCCGCGTCGTAATCGCCGAGGACGACGCCCCGCTCGCATCCTTCTATCAGCTCACCCTTGAGCACGCGGGCATGGAGACACGGATCGTTCACCGGCCGTCAAAGCTGCTCGACACCTTGTCGGGCTTCGATCCGGACCTGATCATCATGGACCTTTATATGCCTGAATGTACGGGACTGGATCTGGCACAGATCGTCAGACAGTTCCCGGCCTATACGACCGTGCCGATTCTGTTCTTGTCGACCGAATCGCGCCTGGATTTACAGTTACGCGCGCGCCATCTGGGTGCCGACGATTTTCTGCCCAAGCCGCTGCAGCCGGCCCAACTTCTGTCCGCCATCACCAGCCGCGCCAACCGCTACCGCGATCTCAAAAAACTCACCGACCGCGACAGCCTGACTGGGTTGCTCAATCATACGAACATCTTGCGCAACCTGGAGCGCGAGATAAGTGTCGCCAGCCGCAGCCAGCAACCCGTAGCCTTTGCCATGATCGACATCGACCACTTCAAGGCGGTCAACGATACCTACGGGCACGTCGTCGGCGACCAGGTGCTAATGCGCGTGACCCATCTGATCCGCAATCGCCTGCGCCGCGTCGACTATGTGGGCCGCTACGGCGGCGAGGAGTTCGCGGTGGTGATGCCGAATACCGACGCCGACGCCGCCAAAGAGGTCATGGATAAACTTCGTGAAGCCGCACGCGAAATCGAACACAAGGCCGACAACAAGACCTTCCACGTCACCTTCAGTTGCGGCGTTGCGTGTTATCCTCAGTTCAAAAGCGGGCTGGAGGTGGCCGAGGCTGCCGACGAAGCCCTCTACAAGGCTAAACACGCCGGCCGCAATCAGGTCATGACGATCCAGGGCTAACCCGCAAGTGCCGTGCGGATCTTGATTTCACCCATCAGGGTGCGGTGCACCGGGCATTTGTTGGCGATATCGAGCAGGCGCTGACGCGTCTCGGCGTCCAGGTCGCCGATCAGGGCGATGTTCCGGGTTATTTCCTCGACCTCGCCCTCCTTGGTGGTGCAATCGAGGCAATCAACCGCCTTGACCTTGCGGCGGGACAGGCTGACGCGGACATGCTGCAAAGGAATCTCCTTGCGCGCCGCATACATGCGTAGCGTCATGACCGTACAAGCGCCGAGGCCCGCCAGCACGAAGTCATGGGGTGCGGGCCCCAGATCGTCACCACCCACGGCTGGCGGCTCATCGCCGACTAGGCGGTGCGCGCCCACCGTAATGTCCACCGTGAATTTCCCCGGGCCCGAATCTGCAACTTCCACCGAAATCATATTTCCTCCTCGTGTTGGCGCTCTAGGCGAAGACCGATCATATCCTTAGAGTATGTGACGTAACACTCTGCGTTTGGAAACATGGATCACAAACCCGGCCCCGCCGATATCGACATCATCGAGAAGACAACCGTCTTCCAGGGGTACTTCCGCATCGATGCCTATACCCTGCGCCACGGGCGCTTCGACGGCGGCTGGACCGGCGCGATGCAGCGCGAAGTGTTTGAGCGCGGTCACGCCGCCGCCGTGCTGCTCTACGATCCGGATATGGCGGCCTTTGTCATGTGCGAGCAGTTTCGTGTTGGCGCCTATGCCGGCGGAATGGATCCGTGGCAGTTGGAGATTGTCGCCGGCATTATCGAAGAGGACGAGACCCCGGAGTCCGTATGCCGGCGGGAGGCCGAGGAGGAGGCCGGCCGGGCAATCACCGACCTATGGCCGATCCAGCGTTACCTTGCCAGCCCCGGCGGCACCTCGGAGAGCATCTATCTCTACCTGGGCCGCGTTTCGGCGCAGGGTGCGGGAGGAATTTTCGGGCTGCCCGGAGAACACGAACATATCCGCGTCAGCGTCATGGATGAAAATCGCCTCAGGTCGCTCATGGAGAGTGGAAAGCTCGCCAATGCGGCCACCTTGCTCGCGGCGCAGTGGTTCTTCTTGAACCGCGAGCGTGTTCTGACACAGTGGCGGCCCACATGACGGAGACACATATGACGGCCCCCGCGCTGGTGACCACACAGTGGCTGGCAAAACACCTGGGCGACCCGGGCATTAAAATCCTCGACGCGACTTATTTTCTCGTGGGCGGCGTGGAAAAGGCCCGCCAGATGTACGCTGAGAGCCACCTTCCCGGTGCGCTTTTTTTCGACATAAATGCCTTTGCGGATTCATCGAAACCCAAGGACCACGCCTTTCCGACCGCGGCCATCTTCGCAGCCCAAGCCGGGGCCTTGGGCATTGGCAACCAGGACCATGTCGTGGTGTACGACCGCGTCGGCGGCACGTCGGCTGCGGCCCGCGCCTGGTTCCTGTTTCGCGCCTTCGGCCACGACAACGTATCGCTCCTGGACGGCGGCGACGCCAAATGGGCGGCGGAAGGCCGCGCTCTGACGGCCGAGGTCCCGGCGGTCATACCGCGAACTTTTGCCGCGCGCGAAGTGGCAGGGCGCACGGTCGCCAAGGACGAAATGCTGGCAAACACCAAGGACGCGGCGGGCTTTCAGGTGCTCGATGCCCGCTCCAAAGGACGTTTTGACGGCACGGAGCCCGAGCCGCGCGCGGGGTTGAGGTCGGGTCACATTCCGGGAAGCCACAACCTGCCTTCGGCCAACCTGCTTGATCCCGTCACAAAGACCTGGAAAGACCCCGCTGTACTCCGCGCAAGCTTCGCCGCAGCCGGCATCGACTTGGCGCAGCCCTTGACCACCACCTGCGGCTCGGGTGTCACCGCCTGCGCCCTGGCCTTGGGTGCGTACCTCGCCGGAAAAACTGATGCGGCCATTTACGACGGCAGTTGGATGGAATGGGGTGCAGATACCGCGCTTCCGGTAGAAAAGGCGAGCTAGTCCCTCCCTTATCCACAAAGTTGTCCACTGCAAGGTCGAGCGTGTCGGCCAAGCAACACCCAAAAACATTCACGATAACCATCGCGCAGGGCAGCTACCGCGGCGAAATCCTCGCGTGATAGGCTGATACGTGGCTGACAGGATATCGCTGTTCAGCGCACATAAACCATGGGTTCACGTTTTCCTTTGTCCGGCCTGCCATATCACCGCCTCCTCATCGCAGGGTTGGCGGCGATGGTCGTGGCATGCGGTTCAGCTCACGGCGCAGATGTGAATTCCGCCGCCGCCGATTTGCGCGCGGCCTTCCGCGAGGCTGCGCGCGATGCCAAGACCCGCGATGACCTTGATCCCGGTTACGAATTGCTTGGCATTGCCGAAACCGCGCAGCAGCAAAACCTTCCGCAGATCGCCGCCGAGGCTGCCACCGCCTTTGCTGATCTCGTCAAACGCGCCGCGGCAAAGGCGCTGAGAACCGGCGGCTCCGCGGCGGAAGACACCTTGGATCAATTCGTCGATCTGCGCTTCATGGCGCGCACCGCCAACCTGCCCTTGCCCCAGGCGGCCCTCGACGACGCGATGGCCAGCTTGTTTCCGCCTGTCGCCGCCGCCGTGCAGCGCAAATTCGAAGAGGCGCCCGACTGGTCGGCAAAGCTAACGTTTGCCGACGACCTTGCCGACCTGCAAGCTTCTGCCACGCAGATCATGAAAGAAGATATCGCCAAGGAGATGGGCGAGGCCTTCGACAAAAAAGCCGCCCAGCTGGAGACCGCCGCCCAAGAGGCCGCCGATGCAGAAGAACGCGCCCGCCGGCTGGAGGCCCTGGCGAAGACCAGAAAATCCCGCGACGACCGCATCGTCGATGCCAATGCCAACAATATCAATATCGTCGCGGCGCTGATGCACAGTCAAAGTGCACGCACCGCCGATGCCGGCTCACGCGCGCCCAGCGAAGTGGATGTGCCCGAGGAACTGGCCGCGGGAACACGCTCCTGTATCGAGACGGCTTTCACCGGGAAACAAGATCCGGCGGTGTTGCGTAGCCTCCAGGTAAGTTGCATCAACTCTGGGCGACTGCCGACACAAAACCGCTGTTCGACCAGTAATCTTGCGTTCCTGTGCTATGACGCCGCCCCCGGCGGCGAAAAAATGACCTACGTCTACCGCGGAACGCCCGAAGAGCTTTATTTCCAGCGGCGCTGCGGCTCCGACCGGCTGGTCAAAGGGGACCAGGTTTCCTCTAACGGCGCGCCCTTCCGCACGAACAATGCGGTACTCGCCTTCGTCTGCGCACCGCCGGTTTCGCCTTAAGCGGTTTTTTCCGGAAGGTATTTGACCGAGCGCAGCAGAAGCGTCTCGCCCAATTGCCGTTCAAACCCGACCGCGAACAGTATTTCCGCCACGAGAAACGGCGGCGCCATGAAGATCTGCAACAGGTTGACGGTCAAGGCCGGCCGGCGGCCCTCGAAGGCGTGGCCGACAAACTGGATAATCCATCCCACGACGAAAGCTGCTGCCGTCAAGCTCCAGATCACCGGAGCGGATTGTTCGGCAACCTTGAGAACGAGCGCAAAAATCACCACGTAGAACATCGCCGTGAAAATGCCGGTCACGGGAACGGCGACAATGTAAGCCAGCAACAAAACCGCCAATACCAACATCGCCGCGCTGATGGGAAGATTGCTCACATCACCCAGCGGAATTTGCGTCAGCGCCAAAAGTAGCGCAAAGACGATTAGCGGGACGCCGAAATGGTGGGTGAGTTGGTTGCGTCGGTCGCGATGGTAGGCCGCGTACATCGCGAGTTGTTCGATGAACCAGTCGCGAAATCCCTTTGATGATCTTTCGGCCATAGTGTCTAGTTTAGGGGATCGCGCCCGTGGGAACCAGGATGACCGCACTGCCGCAAAATCCATTGATCTGCGGCGGGCCGGCTCCGGCGTTCCCGGCCTTTCGCGCACGTTGGCCTTGGATCGGCGGCGACCTTCAGACCTTGCGCAACTCATTCGTGCATCGCATGCCGGACTTTGCACCACATCCGGCCGAGCGCCTTTCCTTGCCGCTCGGCGACGGCTCCGGTGACCGGCTCTGGGCCCTGCTCAATCACCCGGCTTCCGACCAAGGCAAGCCGCTTCTCATCCTGGTGCATGGTCTGACCGGCAGCGAAGACAGCCAAAATATAGCGACTAGCGCGGCCTATCACTTGCGTTGTGGCTATCCCGTTCTGCGTCTCAATTTACGGGGTGCGGGTTCGTCGCGCGCCTACTGCAAAGGTCAGTATCACGCCGGCCGCAGCAGCGATCTGCGTGATGCTCTGGATACCTTGCCGGCGGCGTTGAAAGCGCGCGGCCTTTTTCTTGTCGGCGTCTCGCTGGGCGGCAACGTCTGTTTGAAGTTCCTCGGCGAGAACCTCGGCACGGCCGGAGTTCGCGCTGCTGCGACAGTCTGCGCGCCGATCGATCTTAAGATGGCCCAGCAACGTATCGGCGCACAGCGCAACTGGATCTATGAACGTCATCTCCTGCGCGACATGAAGGCCGACGCGCGCGCCGTCGCCGGGCCCCGCCGCACCGAAGTGGAGCGGGGCCTGGCGGGCGTACGCACGGTCTATGACTTCGACGACAAGATCGTCGCACCCAACAATGGCTTTGATGGCGCCCAAGACTATTACCAGCGCAGTTCGGCCGCGGCATTTCTGGATGCAATCCGAACACCGACACTTCTGCTGCATGCCCGCAACGATCCATGGGTTCCGGCCAAGATGTACCTTGCCCGCAGCTACAGCCCGGTCGGCGCCCTAACTTTGCTCATGGCCCCGGACGGCGGTCACGTCGGCTTTCATGCCGCCGGAAGCAACGTGCCGTGGCATGACCGCTGCATCGGGCTCTTCTTTGAAAGTGTGCGCGCTAGGTAGCCGGGAGATTAATCGGCAAGTCCGGACATTTTCTGCAAAGGCTTTCGCACCGCACACAGCTCTATTGAAAATATGTAGTATTATCAGTGGTATATCGGAGGGACTGCGCGCTTGGCCAAGCGTGCCGGTGCGGAGAATCCACTATAAGGTCTGCGGATGTTTCGATAGGATCAACGTCAGGGAAGCTTAGGGAGGTTGGGATGCAGGCATTAGGCCGCTTCTCACGACAAATCACCACCACGGGGTGCCGCAAACTTGCGGCCGGTCTTGCCGTTATCGCGTTGAGCGCCCCATCACCGTCTTTCGCCGAATCACGCAGCTACGTCATCAGCCTTTTCTCGCAGGCCGTCTACTCGCAGGAGGGCGACTGCCCCGGCGGGATCGAGCCCAATATCGACGTGCGCTTCCGCGGCATTCTCGCCGACATGGGCAAGTCGCCCAAGGAAATCGAGGAACTGATGGCGGAGTTCAACGGTGGCGGCGGACCCGGCCCGGTCCACGAAATCTTGCGCAATCGCGGCAGCCCGGCGGATCGCCGGGTTTTTGTCGGCGACAATCCGACGCAAGTGCCCGACCCGAAGATTCACACCGTAGCCTCAAAGCTGGGGCCGGGGTTCAACCTGGACGGCAAAGTCGGCGCGGACTCCTTCGAAGATGCCGACACCCACGAGACGGGCATCGACAATCAATATTTCCGCGCTTTGGGCTGCTTTGTCAGCCATCGCGCGCTGCCGCCCGATCTACCGACCATGTGGTCTTATGCCTGGGACGCGACGCGTGACCGCACCAAGGCCTGGGTGATCACACTCGACGGCAAGGACCTCGGAAAAGACGGCGATGTGACCGTCACCTTCGGGCGCGCGCTTGAGACACCCATACGCACGCCCCGCGGCCTGCCGCAGCGCGACCAGACGTTCCGCCTGGACACGACACCCCGCTTCTTCAATGTCTTTAAGGGACATACGAAAGACGGCGTCGTGAGCATCGAGCCTGCGCCGTTTCATATTGTCACCGGCGGCGGCTATCTGCCGCTCGAAATGCAACTCTCTCAAACGCAGATGCGCCTGAAGCCGCACGCCGACGGCAGCATTGAAGGCCTTCTCGGCGGCTATCAGCCCTGGCTCGGCATCTACTACATGTATGCCGGGGGCGGGTATGGCTACGAGAGCATGGTCGGGCTCAATCTTCCGGGCATCTATTACGCCCTGCGGCGCCTGGCCGATGGGGAGCCCGACCCCAAGACCGGCCAGAACATGGCAATTTCCGCGGCCTACCGCTTTGAAGCGCTGCCGGCCATCGTCGTCAAACCCGCACGAACAGCCAAAGCGAACTAGGAATGTCTGTATCCTCCCTGTCCAATCATTTGATCCGCGGCGCAGTTGCGGCCGCGGCGTTCTGGGCGGTCTCGGCCGCAGCGGCTGAACCGGACTCGAGCGGCGGGCAGGCGCTGGTGCGCCGCCTGACGCCTAGTCAATACGCCCAGAGCATCAAAGACATCTTCGGTGAGGGTATAAAACTCGGCGGCCGATTTGAGCCGGATATCCGCACCAATGGCCTGCTCGCTGTAGGCACCGGCAAAGTCAGCGTCACGGCGGCCGGATTCGAGCAGTACTACACCATGGCGCGCACCATCGCCGAGCAAGTGACAGACAAGGACCATCGCGCCACGTTGGTGACGTGCAAGCCCGCCGCGGACAAAGCGCCCGACGACGCCTGCGCACGCCAGTTCCTGGGCCAGGTCGGACGTCTCCTCTATCGCCGCCCGATGACGGCGGCGGAACTGGACACCGAGGTTGTTGTTGCCCACGATGCCGCCGCATCGCTCAAGGACTTCCATGCCGGCTTGCGCGTCGGTCTGACCAACCTGTTGGTCTCGCCCATGTTCCTGTTCCGTCAGGAAACCGCCGAGGCCGACCCGGCCCGCGCAGGGTCATACCGCCTAAACAGGTTCGCCAAGGCCGCGCGCCTCAGTTTCCTGCTCTGGGACAGCACGCCCGACGACGAATTGCTGCGCGCCGCCGAAAGCGGTGACCTGCAGAGCAAGAAGGGCCTCGACCGGCAGGTCGCCCGTCTGTTGAGCTCGCCGCGTCTTGAATCCGGCGTCCGCGCCTTCTTCACCGACATGCTGGGCTTCGATGAATTCAAGACCCTTTCCAAAGATGCCGTGATCTACCCGAAGTTCACCAACGTGCTGATCGGCCAGGCGCAAGAACAGACGCTGCGCACTATCGTGGATTTGCTGGTGAATGAACGCGGCGACTACCGCGACATCTTCACAACCCGCAAAACTTTTCTGACGCCGTCGCTCGGCATTCTCTACGCCGTGCCGGTGGTCGTTGATCGTCCGATCAACACGCCTGAACTGTGGGTGCCGGTCGAATACCCCGCCGGCGACCCGCGCGCCGGACTACTGACCCACGCCAGCTTCGTCGCTCTGCATTCCCATCCAGGACGTTCATCCCCGACCCTGCGCGGCAAGGCTTTGCGCGAGATTTTCCTCTGCCAGAAAGTGCCCCCGCCGCCCGGCAATGTCAGCTTTGCCGACGTCCAGGACACCGCCAATCCGGTGCATAGAACCGTGCGCGCGCGGGTGACCGCGCACCTCGTCAATCCGGTCTGCGCCGGCTGTCATAAAATCACCGATCCGATTGGACTCGCACTTGAGAATTTTGATTCCGCCGGCGGTTACCGCATGCAGGAAAACGGTGTCGATATCGACACCAGCGGCGAACTCAGCGGCATCAAATTCGTCGGCTCGACCGGATTGGGCCAGACCATCCATGACAGCCCGGCTGTCACGTCGTGCTTCGTCAACCGCATGTTTTCCTATGCCACTGGCCAGGCGCCGACTCCCGGCCAGGCGCAGTTTCTGACCTTTGCCGAAGAACGTTTTGCCGCCAAGAAATACCGCCTGCCCGATTTCCTAAAGGAAATCGCGACGAGCGAAGCCTTTTACCAAGTCGATGGTCCAACACGCGTTGCAACACGCGAGTAAGGAGACAGCAATGAAGACCACTTTCAATGCCAGCAGCCGCCGTCGCGTTCTGCGCGGAATCATGGGGGGAGCCGCCGTCAGCGTCGGCCTTCCCCTGCTCGACTGTTTCCTCAACAGCAACGGCGATGCGCTTGCAAACGGCGCGGCCCTGCCGCCCTGCTTTGGAACTTGGTTCCAGGGCCTGGGCGGGGCTCCCGGCTTGTGGGAGCCCAAAGTCATCGGCCCCGGTTACGAGATGGGCAATCAGTACCGGGCCCTGTCGCCTTTCAAGCAGAAGATCAATGTCTTTAGCGGCCTGAAAGCCCACGGCCGCGCGCCCGACCACACCATCGGCCAGGCGGTTGCCTTTGCCGGCAACTATGACGGCACAATTCCGCAGACCATTGATACCATCATCGGCGACGTCATCGGCACGCGCACCCGCTTCCGTTCACTCGAAGTCGCTTGCGACGGGTCGGCTGAAAGCTACAGCCGGCGCGGCCCCAACATCACCAATGCCAGCGAGCCTTCGCCCCTGGCGCTCTATTCACGCGTGTTCGGAGCCGAGTTCACCGATCCCAATGGCGCCGAGTTCAAGCCCGATCCCGAAGTGATGGTACGCCGCAGCGCCCTATCGGCGGTGTCCGATCAGCGCGCGGCCTTGCTGGCGACGCTGGGCACCACCGATCGTGCCCGGCTCGATGAATATTTCACGTCGCTGCGCGAGACCGAAAAGCAGCTGGAGTTGCAACTCCAGAAACCCACGCCTCTGGAAGCCTGCGCCATCCCCGGCAAGCCAGAAGCGGAGTCCACCGGCGTCATCATCGATCAGGCCCGGGAGACCCAGCGCCTGTTTGCATCATTGATCGCCCATGCCATGGCATGTGGCCAGACCCAGGTGTTCAATGTTAATTTCGGCGGCGGCGCCTCGCGCCTGCGCACGGCCGAAAGCGCCGAGGTATTCCACATCTACACCCACGAAGAAGCCACCGATCCGAAACTGGGCTATCAGCCGACGGTCAACTGGTTCCAGGAACAGACCATCTCTGCCCTCGCCGATTTCCTTGCCGCCCTCGAGGGCGTGCGCGAAGGCGCGGGTACGCTGCTGGACCGCTCGCTCGTGATGTATTGCACCGATCATGGCTACGCGCGCTATCACACCTCCGACAACATCCCAATGCTGACGGCGGGCGGCGCCGGCGGGCGCATTCGCACCGGCCTGCATATTCATGCACCTGGCGACAGCATGACCCGCGTGGGCTTGACTGTGCAGCAGGCGCTGGGTGTGCCCGTGAATAGCTGGGGCAAGGATGCCAACGAGACCTCCAAGACCATCTCCGAGATCATCGCCTAGGCCTTCCCCATGAAGCGTCACAAATACCTCCTGGCGACTCTCTTCTGGTGTGCGCCGGGCATGAGCCAAGCCCAAGACGCCGAAATTCCGTTCATCACGCCTGTCGGGATTACGGTTTCAGCCCTTGGCGACGTCCGCGGCAAGGATGGGGTACTGCGGGTCGATAACAACCGCAAAGCCAACGATGCCTACGCCAATGATCGGGGCATGACGCTTTATACCTATGACAAGGATAGCGAGCCCGGAACATCAGCCTGCAAGGCTGACTGCGCGGCGCTGTGGCCGGCGGCGGTTCCCGTGACCGGCGCCAAGGCCACGGGAGCTTGGTCATTGATCAAGCGCGCCGATGGCGTCCAACAATGGGCCTACGGCGGCAAGCCCGTCTACACCTACGCCAAGGACGAACAGCGCGGGGATAAAAACGGCGAGGCGCAGGAAAACGGCGCTTGGCACGTGCTCAAGCCTAAGGCAGCCGAAGGCTCGGCCTATCCCTTTGGCATAGAAGCGCGCGATGTCGCCGACGCCGGCGGCGAAGTGCTGGTCGATCCCGACGGCAAGACGCTGTATGCCTACGCCGGCGACGTCAAAGCGGATCATTTCTCCTGTGCGGCCGCACCCTGTTCCAACACCTGGATCGCCTTTACCGCTCCGGCTATCGCCAACACCTTTGGCGACTTCACGATCGTCTCGCGCGCGGACGGCACCCGCCAGTGGGCCTATCGCGGCAAGGCTCTCTATAAATTCGCGGGCGATGTGTTGGCCGAGGACGTCAACGGTATCGGCGTCGATAAACATTTCCAGCCGGCCCTGGCGACGCGTTATCCGATGCCCGCCGAGGTGACCATCCGCGCCACACCATCCAACGGCAAGGTCTTCGCCACCGCTAAAGGTATGACGTTGTATCGCTACAGCGTCTATCAGCGTGTACAAAGCAGCGACGAACTGCGCGCCGGCCCCTATCGCACCGCCATTGGCCAAGCCATCGGTACGCAGGCTTGCACCGGCACCTGTCTGAAGACCTGGCGGCCTTTACTCGCGCCGAAGACCGCCCAGCCGTCCTGGCTCTGGACGGTCCTCGTGCGTGATGACGGCAAGCGCCAATGGGCCTATCGCGGCCACGCCCTTTACACCTACGCCGAGGATAAAAAGCCCGGCGACCTGATGGGTCTGAACAGCTGGGATATCGACGTGACCGACAAGGACCTGCAGCGGGTGTCGGTATTGACCAAGATTAACGCCGATAACCAGCTGCCGTCAGCCTTCTATTGGACAACCGCCTTTCCGTAAGAGGGGCGGTGGCGACCCCGGCAGGAGTCGAACCTGCGACATCTCGCTTAGAAGGCGAGTGCTCTATCCAGCTGAGCTACGGGGTCTTGCACGCAGCGCGATCTTTACGAAACCCGCTTGAAAGCGAAGTTGTCGGCATAGGCTTTTGGCTTAATGACGCGCTCGTGGGGTTCCTCGACCTTGTAGTCGAGCCCTTTGCGCACGGCATAGCCGACGGCCTCTTCCTTGGTGTCGAACCAGAGCTTGAGCTGGCGGTTGGTGTCGCGCGAGCCCGCCCAGCCCATCAGCGGGTCGGCTTCCTGGGCATCGGCCGGCGCATATTCCAGCAGCCAGCGCGTGGTATTGGCACGGCCCGACTGCATCGCCGTCTTGGCCGGCTTTGAAATTCTCACCGATCCGGTCATGTTCTTCTGCCCTGCCTCGTGTTGCACCCCTCGCATCCCGAGGGGCTACCGTAAGGGAATAATAAGTGTGAAGGGCTGGTCGGAGCGAGAGGATTCGAACCTCCGACATCCAGCTCCCAAAGCTGGCGCTCTACCAGGCTGAGCTACGCTCCGACGGCCCCAGACGCCAAGGTTTTCTAAGGGTTCCGGCCCATCAGCGCAACCGCCGAAGTGGGAAGAAACGGGAACCGATTGGCCCTTTCGGGCCATCTTACACCCCGACAATCGCCTACTTCCACTTTCCGGGAGAGGGGATGAGATGAGCCATAGCGGCAGAACGCCTTGTAACGGCGAAGCCGGGCAAGCGACATTTCGTCCTGTTGCTAGGACGTAATGCGCGTCGCGTAAATCAGCCCCAGCAGCCTCTCAAGCGCAGGATGGAGTGGCTCCTGCTTAATGAGGTTCTTTATCGCGATTTCCTCCGGCTCAAAGTCGCCCTTACGCTTGAAAATCACGTAGCCCATATAGTCTACCATGCCGTCCAGAATCCGCTTTCGAATCGCGGGGTCGCTTGTTTGAACCCCGACCGACTCCAACAGGTCAAACACGCGTCGCTCCAAGATCTTGTAGTCCGGCGAAAAGTCCCGCGACAAAATCAAATAAGGAGGCATTTTTTCGCTGAGATCAGCTTTAAGAGTCCTCGACACATTCTGGTCGTGAAGTCCTTTGACAAAATAAAACTCGTCGAAAAGGAAAAACTTGCCAGTTATCACCGAATAGAACTCCCCCATCCCTTCGCAGAACACATAGTTATTTGTACTCGCCATTATCTCCTGGATCAGGCGCATTCGCGCGATGAACTGCGGCCGGCGATACATCGCGTGCCAGGTCGTGCTGTAATTTTTGAGAAATTTGCTAAATCTCTCGACCGTATCGCTGTTAGTTGCGCGCGTGAGAGGGTACCAATTCACCACAAGAGGCGAATACATATCAGGCCCGACCACCAAATCAATGCACCGTCCCTGAGCACATGTAACGCTCGGGTCTCGGTCAAGCAATTCAGTTGGGCTGGCGAATTCCGAAGGAAGTAAAAAGTCGTCGTCACCTTGAATGACGGCAAATCTACCGGATGCCTTTTCAGCCAATTCAACAAGGCGCTTCGGAGGCCATTCATTTCCATCCTGAGCTACGATAAATATTTTCGGGGATACTGATTCGCAGAAGGCGCCTAATTCGCCGATCTTATCGTGACCTCCCCATACACCAACCAGCACCTCTCCTTGATGTCCTAGAGTATAAAGAAATTTGAGTCTGTGTTTGAGCCAATCCAGCCGCTGATTGAGGTTGGACGGTATTAGAACTGAGACCGTCTTCACGTCATGCCCTCTTCATTTCACGTCGCGCTAAGGAATTGAGGCATAGCATACGGTGGAATTCATAAATTTTTGAGCGCTAAGCTCAAGCTTGTCGTCGATTCATCAAAGAACGATTACCTTCACTGCCGGGCCACAAAGCTGACCTTCCCGCCGAAGGCCAGGCGCGGCTTGGCGGCGAAGGAAAATGGCGGGGCGGTGATATCGAGCGGCCGGGTGCTGCCGTTCACGCAATCGTCGTTGGCGGGGTGGTAGTCATTGGTGAAAACCGCGAGGCTGGCTACGGCGCTCCGCTCCAGGATTGCTTGAACATGCGCATTGGATACGTGCTGCATTACGTCCTTGCACAGCAGCAGGTCGCAAGGCGGAACGTCGAACGCAGTGATATCGGCGGCTTGAAAACGGACGTGGGCTTTGCCGTACTTGGCGGTGTTGGTGGCAACGAGACTGGGCACGATGTCCACGCCCAGATAGTCGCAGTTCCGCAAATCGAGATATTGCGAAAACCGCCAGTCGCCACACCCCAGGTCGACGATCGTGCGTACATCAGACTGGTCGACGAGGTGTTGGATGTAGGCGACGTAAAGCGCCGCGTTTTGCAAGTCAGATCCTGCGCCCGAGCCTCCCCGCCAGACGTTGCCGTCGTAAATCGTCTCAAAGGTGGATTTGAGATTGGCCGGATCTTCGAAAAGGCCCTGTGGCGCCTGCCAGAATTGGCGCCGATCAGCAGCTGCATAGGATGCCACATAGGTCGCCGCCTCGGCGGCCTAAAAATCCGGGACCACATTGAAGAGCTGGCGCAAGCCCTCAAGAGCGCTTTCGGCACCCCCTTCGGCAAAAGCCGACGGTGCGGTATGTACCTGAGTCGTCATCTATCCCCCGAAATTTACACAACGCCCGGCAGATTTGCTAAACCCTTTTGCCCGGGCGGCGCAACGCTAGCCTTGGCAGCAAGCGTAACAGGTCTCCCGAAGGTGTTACAATTGTCGTCAGCGCGGCGCTTTGGGGGGCTCGTGTATGCTCATTGTGGTAGGCCGCTTGAGCTCAGGGGAGACCGCGACGACATGACCGCACCGGCCTCACAGCCCACGCCGCGTGAAGGTGCGCCGGCAGAAGTCCTGTCACTTTATGATTGCGTCGCCATCATCGTCGGATTGGTGATCGGCGTCGGCATTTTCCGCCTGCCGAGCCTAGTTGCCGGCATTGCCGGCGATCAATCTGTGATCCTCATGGTCTGGCTGCTGGGCGGCGCGGTCTCCTTCGTCGGGTCTCTGTGTTATGCCGAACTCGCAACCGCCTATCCGTCCACTGGCGGTGAATATCATTTTCTGACGCGGGCCTATGGGCCCCATGTCGGATTCATGTTCGCCTGGGCCCGCATAACGGTAGTCCAGACCGGCAGCCTGGCTCTGCTTGCCTACGTCTTTGGCGACTACGCCGCGCAGCTGCTGCCGCTCGGCAATTTCGGCGCGACGATATACGCGATAGCGGCGGTACTGGCCCTCACCGGTCTCAATGTGGCCGGCATTCATCAGACCCGCAGCGTGCAGAAGGTATTCGCGAGCATAGCCGTCTTCGGGTTGATATGCGTTATTGCAGCGGGCCTTATTTTCACCGGCACACCCGTCCCGCCGGAGCCGGCCATATCCAGCGTGACCGGGGCGTTCAGTTCGGCCGTGCTTGGGTCTTCGCTGATTTTTGTGCTGCTGACCTATGGCGGCTGGTACGAGGCGGCCTATGTCTCGGCCGAAGTGCGCAATGGCCCCCGCAATATCGCACGGGCACTGTTCATAAGCATCGGCGTCATAACGGCGACCTATGTCGCGGTGAATTTTGTCTATCTAAAGGTCCTGGGCGTTGCGGGTGTCGCAGGATCGAAGGCCGTCGCAGCCGACGTCATGGGCGTCGTCTTCGGCCGCACCGGTGCCTTGTTCATCAGCCTGCTCATCCTCGTGAAGGCGCTGGCCTCCATCAATGTCACCATTTTTACCGGGGCGCGCACGAATTACGCGATGGGGCGCGACTTTCCGCTGTTCGGTTTCCTCCATCAGTGGAGCGCCCGCGGCGGCGCGCCCGTCAACGCATTGCTGTTTCAAGGCACCATCGCCCTGGGACTGATCGTTTTCGGCAGCCAGCAAGGCGTGCAAACCGCCGTCGACTACCTGTCGCCGGTCTTCTGGCTATTTTTCCTGCTGACCGGCGTCGCGCTGTTTGTCCTGCGCCGGCGCGACGGCGCGACACCGCGACCGTTCCGCACACCCCTTTATCCTTTCACACCAGCGCTGTTTTGCCTCACTTCGGCCTACATGCTGTATTCAAGCGTGAGCTACGCTAAGGCCGGTGCCCTCGCCGGCCTTGCGGTGTTGGCGCTCGGATTGCCAATTCTGGTCGTCGCGCGGCGCGGGTTGGGCCGCAGCGCCATCCCCACATCCGCCCCCGTCCCGTGAGCCATCAGAGGAGAAAGACCATGACCTTTTATAAAAGTCTCGGTTTGCTTGGTATTGCGGCTGTGTTGTTTGCCGCGGGCGCCGGCGCCCAAAACAAAGTGCCGGGCGAAGGCAGCGTGAATCTCGATGTTCCCTACGTGCCGACGCCCCAAAACGTAGTCAACCGTATGCTGGAGATGGCCCAGGCGGGACCCGATGACATTCACTACGATCTTGGCTCGGGCGACGGCCGCATCGTCGTCACGGCCGCGCGCGACTTCAAAGTCAAAAAGGGCGTCGGCGTCGATATCGATCCGGTGCGCATCAAAGAGGCAAATCAAAATGCCAAGAATGCTGCCGTCACCGACCGCGTGACCTTCCTGCAGACCGATCTCTTCCAATTTGATTTCACCGAAGCCAGCGTGCTGACCTTGTACCTGCTGCCTGACGTCAACCTCAAACTCCGTCCCATCATCCTGAACAAGATGAAGCCCGGCACGCGCGTGGTTTCGCACGCCTTCACCATGGGCGACTGGCGACCCGACAACCAGAATGTAATCGACGGCGAAGCTTTGTATTTCTGGATGGTGCCGGCAAAAATCGCCGGAGGCTGGGAGTGGAAGATCGGCCCCGACAGCTATCGCATCGACCTTTCGCAGCAATACCAGGCGATCACCGGTACATTGCAGGGACCGGCCGGGCAATCCCAGCTGCTGAATACGGTTCTGAAAGGCGAGGAGTTTCGGTTCGATGCCAGCGTCGCGCGGAACGGCCTGCCGGTGACGCTGCACTTCATCGGCAAACTCGCGGACGGTGGCCTTACCGGGACGATTGACTTTGCCGGCGCCCAAAGCACCAGGATCACCGCCACGCCCGCGAAATAAACTGTCGGGTACCCATCGCTGGCCTGATTGATCTAGACTACGGTTCGTATAACGACACGAATCGGAAGGCGGTGCGGCATGTCACGCGAAACCCTTGGCCTCAGCGAAGGCTTGCTGGAGTATGTGCGTAACGTCGGTTTGCGCGAAGACGCAGACCTTAAGCGCCTACGTGAAGAAACTGCCAGCCACACCATGGCGCGGATGCAGATTTCGCCCGAACAAGGCCAGTTCATGGCTCTGCTGATCGAGCTGATCGGCGCCCGCAAGACCTTTGAGGTCGGCACTTTCACCGGCTATAGCGCCATGTGTGTGGCCAAAGCCATGGGACCCGCCGGGCGCGTCGTCGCACTCGACGTCAGCGAAGAATACACCGCCGTCGCGCGCCGGCATTGGGCAAGCGCGGGCGTGGCCGATCGCATCGATCTGCGCCTCGCTCCGGCGACTCAAAGCTTGGCGGCGATGATGGCGGCCGGCGAAGCCGGAAGCTACGACTTTGCCTTTATCGACGCCGACAAATCTGGGTACGACGCCTACTACGAATATGCCTTGAAGCTGGTGCGCACGGGCGGGCTCGTTGCGATTGATAATGTGCTGTGGAGCGGCAAGGTTGCTGATCCCACGGACCAGACTACAGACACCACGGCCTTGCGCGCTCTCAACAGCAAGATCGCCGCCGACGCGCGTGTCACACACTGTCTGGTCCCGATCAGCGACGGGCTGACACTCGCACGCAAGCGCTAGGGTTTTGGGAGATTGCCGAAGATCTGGTGATGCACAACATCGCCAGCCTTTAGGCTTAGACGTTGCGCCGTGCCTCCCGGCAATTCCAATACGGCTTTGACGGCCTGCTGCGGGCCCACCGGCCGTTCATCGTGCGGAATGGTATTTTGCGCGATGAAGGCGATTTCACCGTCGGCACGGATAAACAGCATGTCCAGCGGAATGAAGGTGTTGCGCATCCAGAAGCGCTCCTGCTGCTCGACTTGGAAGTCGAACAGCATGCCGTGATCCGGCGCCAGGTAGTTGCGGTGCATGAGGCCGATGTTGCGTTCGTCCGGCGTGTCTGCGAGTTCCACGACAAAAGGAAAAGTCTGTGCTCCGCTTTGGATGCTGAGGGTGGAGACCGGCAGCGACTGCGCCTTGGCCGGGTCTAGCGGCTCGCGCGGACGGAACCCCTGTGCGGATGAGCCCGTGTCGCAGGCCGCCACCAAAAATATCGCCGCCACAGACACTACGGCCAGAAGGCGACGCAAAGATAAAGACGACATCATCCTGGCTTTCACTCGGCGCGCTTGGGCATCCAGCGATGGGCCGTGACCGGCTTGCCGCTATGATTGCGCATGACTTTGGGCCGCAGCACCTTGCCGGCGGCCGGCGCTTCATTGATCCCGACGGTGGGCGCACCGGCGCGGCGCGTCAGTCCTTGTGTGCCGTAGAAGTCCACCATCGCCTCGAAGGGGATTTCGGCGCCTGGCGCCGCAGCAATGGCGTCGGCGTATGGCGGGTGGCGACTGATGAGTTTATTGAGGTGATCGGTCGAATGGGCACCGAACTGGCGCCAGATACTGTCGAGAATGTGCCGGGGCACCTCGTCGATCGGCTTCAAGTCGACCGCCGGTTTGCCGCGCGCAAAAATCCGAAAGACCGTCGGTTCAATCGGGCCTTCATCGATGGCGATAAAGGTCGCAGGCATGAGTTTCGCCCCGCCCTGCAGCACACCGAAATAGGCCTGCGCCAGGAACATCAAACGATGAAGCTTCTGCGGTTGCAGATATTCGCCGTCATCGGCGGCACGGTCGAGGAACCAGAAGGCCACCTCGAAACATGATTCAACGGCTGTCGGACGCATCTCGCAACTTCCACTCGGGTGGCGTTGGCGCGAAGTGTGCCGCAAATCTCCCCGGGGAGACAATGCCCGCGCGCAGCGCTAAAACGCGCCGAACCGGCGCGATCTATCTTTTAAGCTCAATGTGTAAAAAATTAGCGCAGCAGTCCGACGTCGGTCGAGACTTCAGCCGAACCCATGAGAGCCTGATTGAACTCATAGATGGCGATGCCCCGCTCGGCCTCGACCGCCAGCGGCGAAAGAGATCTCAGGGACTGCGCTGCCTGGGCCTGCATGATTGTTGCGCCGACTTCCCGCGAGACCAGCACGCCGCCGAAGCTAACGACCTGATCCTGAAATGGACCAGCTTGCCGGCGCCGGCGCCGGGGTGTGGAAAACTCTTCCTGATCGTCATCAAAGCCTTGGGTTTGGTCGCGCGCCGGGGGCGCATAGGCGCCCGAGAGCGGATCGACAAACTGCGTGGAAGACGCAACAGAACTGCGCGGCTGCGCGACGCGCGACGCCGGTCCGACGATCCCAGAATTGGCAACCTGAGCAGTGCTCATGGTCGTGGGTACCTAATGCGCAGAAGAAGAATTTTATAGATCGTTACAATACTTATATGGCTTGCACGGCCTCCAAGTCAAACGTCAGGACGACATTTTTGTTACGCGAAAACCGCAAATATCCCTGATATTTCAAAATATTAAGAAGTTATTAACCGTTGCGATGCGCGTCTGGCGAATCAGCTCTGCAAGGCCAGAGCAACCAGCGACCACAGGTACAGCATGACAAATAACCCAAGCAGAGCAGAGGTTTCCTTGAGAAAGCTTTTGGCGGACATGGAACGTTCCCCTTTTTTCAATGTTCATTATTTGTTCTAATGTGGGTTATAAGAACAAATATGGAACATTGTGTCAAGCGGGCTTCTGCGGCCAGCGTGGATCATAGCACCCGGCCTTGAAACCTTGCCACAGAGCGCCTACCCAAGGCCCATGAACGGCTTCGTTACGGAAAGCACCCGATTGCCCCAGCCCCCCTCTGCCCGGGGCGATACGCATCTGTTCAGCGTGGCCCCGATGATGGATTGCACGGACCGGCACTGCCGCTATCTGATGCGCCTCCTCAGCCGCCATACGCGCCTCTACACCGAGATGGTCACCTCAGCCGCCATCGTGCGGGGCGCCGACCCGCGCCGCTTCCTGGCCTTCGACCCGGCAGAGCACCCGATCGCCCTTCAGCTGGGGGGCAGCGACCCTGGCCAGCTGGCCCAGGCGGCACACCTGGCCGCGACTTACGGCTACGACGAGGTCAATCTCAACGTCGGCTGCCCGAGCGACCGGGTGACCTCGGGCCGCTTCGGAGCCTGCCTGATGGCCGAGCCCGCCCTGGTGGCCGACTGCGTCAAAGCCATGCGGGACGCGGTCACGATGCCCGTGACCGTCAAGACGCGCATCGGCATCGACGATCTGGACAGCGACGCCCATCTGGATGCCTTCATCGGCACCGTGGCCGCGGCCGGATGCGATACCTTCATCATTCACGCGCGAAAAGCCTGGCTGAAGGGCCTCAGCCCCAAGGAGAATCGCGAGATTCCTCCGCTCAACTATCCGCGTGTCCACAAGCTAAAGCGCAGCTTCCCACAGTTGCGCTTCATCCTGAACGGCGGCTTGAAGACCGCTGAGGCCGCGCTGGCGGCCTTGACCGATGCCCACGGCAGCGTGCTCGACGGCGCCATGCTGGGCCGCGCGCCCTACGACACGCCCTATATGTTGGCCGACGTCGATCGCATCTTCTTCGGCAGTACGTCGCCGGCGCCGCGGCGAACCGAAGTCGTGACGGCCTACATCGCCTATGCCGAGCGGACTGTAGCGCTTGGACTTCGCCCCCATCACATCCTGCGCCACATGGTCGGGCTGTTTCATGGCTGCGCCAATGCCCGGCTCTGGCGCCAAGCCGTTGCCCGCCTTGGGCAGGATGGCGGCGACCTCCGCGAATTGGTGGCCCTCGCGCAAACCCTGGAAGCGCGGCAGGCTATCGCGGCGTAATTTTGACCCTTTGGCGATAGGGGACATTAAAAATTTTCATATCTTGTTGATATATAATAATAACTGGAACATTTTCTCACCCTCCCCTGGCAAAGCCATCGCTATCCCGCTGGTCGGCGACCATGCCTTAATGAACCCCAGGGCCGCATCGGTAAATGCCAAGAACTTCAACCCCTTGCCGCCCCGCTCTGTTTTGTGCGAGTGACACGTATTCCGGGAGCCGCTCTAGCGGTTCAGATGGGGGTCGCCGGCACGCGACAGCGACTGATTTTGGACCGTGTGCCGTTTGGTGAATTAGGGGAGCAGAGGTAAGCATGGCAACGGGAAAAGGCCCGCGCTACGCGATCTACTATGCTCCCGAGCCCGGCAGCCCGCTCGATGCCTTTGGCCGCAGCTGGTTTGATTCCTCGGCCATGAGCAAGCCCGTGGCCGCCGCCCGCCTTACCCCCCAGCGTATCGCCGAGCTGAGCGAAGGCTCACGCCGCTACGGCTTTCACGGAACGCTGAAGCCGCCCTTCGAACTCAATCCCGCCACCACGCTCGGCAGCCTGCTGGACGCGGCGCGTATATTTGCGCGCACGCTGTCGCCCATCGAGATCCCGCCGCTGGAACTCGCCATCATCGGCAAGTTCATTGCCCTGACGCCAACCACCCAGTCCGCCGCTCTTGAAAAGCTTTCGGCCGCCTGCGTGCGCGCCTTTGAAGCCTTCCGTGTCCCGCTCACCGAAGAGCAGCTGGAGAACTACAAGCAAAACCGGCTGACGGTCCACCAGGAGCAGATGCTCGAGCACTGGGGCTACCCTTACGTGATGGAAGAGTTCCGCTTCCATATCTCGGTCACGGACCGCATCGACGATCCCACGGAACGCGAGGACGTTATGACCGCGTTGGAAACGCTGGCGGCGTCGGTCCTTGGCAAACCGATCGTCGTGCGCGACCTCACCGTCTTCGGCCAGGCCGGCATCGACGAACCGATGCTCGCCATTGAACGTATTCCGTTTGGGCGCAGCAAATAGCCTGCTGCCGCCTTATACTGCCGCGGCACCATGACACATCCGTTCAAGACCGTTCAGCACCTTCTATGGCGTTGCCTGCGCTGGGTGCGCCGGCTTGCCGGGGGTCGCGTCGCAGAACTACAAGCCCGGGTCTATTGGGACGACGGCGTTACCCTGACCCTCAGCAACCTCGCCCAGGAAACCGAAACCCGCGCCAGCGGCCGGGTCCAGGTTATCTCGCTAGCAGACTTCCGGGCCGCCATCGGCGAGCTTTGGGAAAAATATCAGAATAAGATTCTAATCATCGCCGAGTCCACAATTGGCCGCATGATCGGCAAGGGCAACACCTACATCCCTCAGGGCGAGGATACCTGGCTGCTGCTGTTTCCTGGACTATCCAGCGACAAGGCGCAGCAGCGCGCCGATGCCATCGCCGCCAGCATCGGCGAGAAGCTTATGGGCGCGCAATTCACGGCCCATGAGGTCCCGCTCCCGGCAGCTGCAAAGCTCGACCTGAGCGGCGCGCTCAATGCCGACGGCAGCCTCAACATGGAAGCCGTCAAAATCGCCATCAGCAAGATCAAGCAAGCGCAGATATCAACCGTCGTCGCCAACCGCAGCGGTCGGGCCGCGCCCCGTGCAACGGTTGCGCCAGCTGGCAGCGTTGTGCGGTCGTCGGCCGATGAATTGAAGCCGTTCTTCCACCAGGCCTGGTGTGCGGAAACCGAAAGCATCGACTTGTTTCTTTTCCGTGCTGCCACCGAAAGCGGACAAGACGTCTATGCCGAGCATGCCCCGCCGATGAACGACGCGACGGCGCTTGATCTGACAAAAAGCGCCGCCGCCGCCTTCACCGGCATGTGCGACGCTGGGCTGCAGGCTAAAATGGCCGTGCCGGTGCCCTTCAGCGCCTTGCGCGGAACAGCGTTGCCCGAAATCCAGCGACTCATCGCCAATCTTCGCCAGCGCGACCGTCTTTTGCGGCTGCGCCTGGAGATCGTTCAAGTTCCCGATCATGCCACTGCCGACATGCTGGTTGCCATCCGCGAGCTGTTTCGCGCTTACGTGCGCGAAGTCGCCTTCGTGGTCGATCTGCTTTCGCCCAACGAGCAGGTGCTCGTCCTCGATCACATTATACTGGGGGCCGACGCCCGCCCGCTGGGCGATTCCGCCGACGAACAGCTTTTCCAGGACATGATGATCTTCCGCCAGCGGGCCGGCCGGCGGGGAACCTATGTAACAGGACTGCAAACCCGCGGCCATTTGCGGCGGGCGATCGGCGCGGGCATACATGAAGTAGGCGGTACCGCCTTGACGGAAGACATAAAACGCCTGCCGCACCGCGTGACCGTCGTGCCGCGTGAGGAACTTCTGGCGCCCTAATTTTGCCAAAACTGGGATGTTTACTTTTACCAGCAAACAACCACAGATTTTCCCTCTTCCGCGAACAAAGCGCCCCCGGCGTTGTTAGCTGTCTGAGGAGAGACCACCATGAAGACCTATGTAAACGTCAGCGTCAGTTTGGGGATTGTGGCTTTAGGTCTGGCGACGCCGCTGGCCGCGTCAGCGGCGGACGGCGCGCAAAAGCCGGCAGCCAAAACGCCCCTGATGTTGAAATTCAATTTCACCAACATGGGCGGCGTGCGCTCGTGGCGCGTAGGCGGAGATACCGTGATCTTTATCAAGAACAAGTCCGACCAATGGTTCAGGGCCGAGATGGACGAGGCCTGCATGAAGCTGGACACCACCAAAGGGGTCAACTTCATCACCGAAACCGATCCCGCGACCAACGCCACGACCAGCGCCGTCGTCGTTGACCGTCACATTTGCCACGTCACGTCGCTGACCAAGGTGGCGCCGGAAACCGTGCCCACCAAATAAAGTACCCGCTGAACAAGAGGAGAGTGAAATGTTAGTCCGTTCCCTGATGTCCGCCGCCGCCCTGTTGAGTTTGACGGCCATTACGTCTGCCGGCGCCGCCGAAAAGGCCGAGCGGGCCTCCATTCCCTTTGCTAGCTCGGGCGGCATTGACGAATGGCGCCCCGATGGCGATAACGGCCTTTATCTGCGCGCACGCGGTGGTCAGTGGTATCAGGCGAAGTTGCTGGGGCCTTGCCTCGGGCTGAACTTCACCGAGACCATTGGCTATGTGTCCGAGCCTGATGGCTCCTTCGATAATACCAGTTCGATCCTCGTCGATGGCCAGCGCTGCGCCTTGCAGACCCTGGAAAAGAGCGACAAGCCGCCGACGCGCAAAGAAAAAGAAGCCCAGAAGGTGAAATAGCTAGGCCGCGCGGGCGAGAAATGCAGCGATGGCGTCTGCCGCCCGAACGGCGGACGTCGTCGGCTGCAGGTCAAAGGTATCGGTGAAGGCTTTTTCCTGCACCGGACCGTAAATGGAACGGTCGATCGCGGCACTGCGTAACACACGGTCGAGCCCAGCCGTATTAGTGACCACCGGACCGAAATTCCAGAAGACATAATCGGGATCGTCTTTCCACCGCGTGCCGTGTGCGTCCAGAAACACGCAGGGCCGCGGTGCGATCAGGAATTCATAGACCTGGCTGCTGACGTCGCCCAGGTAGATATCGGCGGCCAGCGTATAGGTCATGTCGACGCTCGCGGCACTGCCCGTATCGATCAGGATATGCGGACAGCTGCGGTATTTTTCGGGGATGGCCCGTATCATTCGCAGCGCCATGCCTTCCACCGTGAGATGCACCCGGCGTTTGAACATCATGACGTGCGGCGCAAAGATCAGGTTGTAGTCGCGGCTGTTGTAAAAATACTCCAGCACCTCTTCGCCCAGATCATACCACGATGACAGCCGCGGCTCGGGATGCGGGTTATAAAGCACCACCGGCTTGTCATCGGCGAAGAACTTACGCGCGCGGCCGGCGGACACATCGACGGTTTCGAATTTGGGATAGCCGATGACGGCGATCTGGTCGGGGCGCAGATACCCCAGCTGCAAGAACCTATCACGCTGTTTTGCCCCAGGCAGCAACACGAGGTCGTTGCGCCCGAAAGACGGCTTGAAGCCGATGGCGCGGTCGCCGGCGCCATGATCGATGCGCAGAATCTTCAAGTGATCGAGGCCATTCAATTTCTTGAGAAACAGGCTCGTGCCCTCGGTCACAATAACTGCGTCGAACCGCGAAAAGAGCGTGCGGTTGCTGTACAGCTGGTCCAGACGGCTGAACGGCAGCACCGCGTCGAGAATGCGAGCAAAAGGCTTGTGCCAAGCCGGCGTGCCCAGCTTGATGAAGCGGCACCGCTTTTCCAGCTCCGGACCGCATACGGCATGTATTGTCGCAAGCAGGCTATCCGAGGTCGCAAGGACGCTGAGGTCAATTTCAGGGTGGCGGTCCAACAGGGCTGGAATCACCGCAGCGCTGTGACGCACTTGATGGCCGGCTTCGTGATTGTAAAGGAACGCTACCTTCACCCGCTCCGCAGTCATGGCGGGGCCTTGCGGGCGGCGAGCACGGCATTGGCCATAGGGATGTGATCGGGACGATCCACGTCCATGGCCGCGACCGGGTCTTTTAGAATCACCGCATGGACCGACAGCCCCATGGAGCGCGAAGCCGCTTTCATGGCGCCGTTGATATCGAGCCATCCGCAAAGCGCCTTGATCAGCGTGCCGACGCCGAAATGCAGGACCAGTTGCCAGGGTTTCTTGCGCCGGCCCTCGACCTCGCTCCAGGCGCGCGCGGCCTTGGGACCCGCGCCCGGCGTCAGCGCAAACAGATTGCAGCCGCTGTAGCCTTCGCCGCCCAGACGGATATAGGTGCGTTTCACGTCGGGATAGGCCGCGCGGATCTCAGTCTCACGCGCGAGGCCGACTGCCGCCTCGATCGCCGGATCGGCGGATACGGCGATACAAAATTCGTCGAGGGTCGCCACACTGAGCAGCGGGTTGTCGGCGGTGGTCACCAGGATCGCGCCGGCAAAGCGCATCTCGTCCATGGTTTTGAGCACGCTGGTGGCGGGACTACCCGCGCCTTCGCGGAAGGTGATCCGCCCGCCGGACGCCGCAGCAACGGCTTTAAGCTCGGGATTACTTTCAATCTCGCTGACACGGTTCGCCACCACAACGATCTCGCCGACATGATGCGCAGCCAGCAGCGTGTCGAGCACGTATAGGATCATCGGCCGCCCATCGAGCAGCAGAAGCGCCTTGCGACCGCCCGGTGATTGCTTGGCCAGCACGTCCGCCGGCCGGTCGCCCGCGAGCAATATGGTGGTGAATGACATACGGCTGTTCTAACCGCCCCGCTGCGCGAAAGCAACGAAACGGGGCTGGAAAGCCCCCTAGAACGCGCCGTGCGTGCCCAGGACCTTGCCGACATCCTCGCCCATGATGATGGCGTAACGGATGTCGAACTCCTTCTTGAGGGTCGCCATGGCCTCATCGCGGATCGAGGGCCACAAGGCCTGAGGGATGGCCAGTACGCCGTCGTCGTCGGCGTAGATGTAGTCGCCGTTGTTGATGGTCACGTCGCCGATCTTGATGGCGCGGTTCATGGCGTGCACGGTGCCTTCGTATTTGATGTCGTCGCAGGAGATGCCCTTGGCGAAAACCGAGAACTCCAAGCCATTTAACTCAGCGGAATCGCGCGTGAAGCTGTCGACAACCGCGCCCACAGCCCCCGAGCGGATAGCAATGTTGGCATTGAGGTCGCCGAAATAGGCTTTGTCCTTCACGTCGTTCTTCACGACTATGACGTCGCCCGGACGCACGAAGTTATAGGTGCCGAGCGCCGTGTAGATGCCCTTCCAGTCGTCGCCCTTCTTCAGCTTGCGCAGTTCAAGCGTCTTGGCGATGCCCAGCACCGAGCGGCCGCTGACACGGGCGAAACCCGGCGGCAGCAGTGTCTTGAGCCCGCGCTCCTTGCAGATGTCGGCCAGGAGCGAGGAACACAAATGCGGACGAATGGCATCGAGCGCGGCGTTATGCGCGGCGCGATAGCCGGCGCAGATGCGTTCGGCCAGAGCCAGATCATCGGGCCAATTGACGTCGAAGGCCTCTTCGTCGGTCAGTTCAAAGAATACCACCTGCTCGCCGAAGCGGCGCTTGGGTTTGGCTTTGCCCTTGCCGCGCTTGACCATGTATAGGCCCATGGACTCGATCACAGTATCGGGCAGGTCGACGGAATTGGGGATACGGCCTTCGCCGTAGGCCGGCCGGCCTTTGGCCCAGGTGTACTGTTTGCGCTTCTGCACGGCCACCAGCGAGTCTGCTTTTTTGTCGGCCTTCAGCGCCTTGATGGCGCGGGTCATCGTCTCGGCTGTCGTGAAGGGGCTGGTGCACAAACATTGAATGTAGATGTCGGCCTCGACGCGCGCGCATTCATTTGCAAATAGCTCGTGGCCGTCGGTCTTGTTGGAGGCCAGCTTGGCGTTGCGCTTGAGAACTTTGATCGGCAGGTCCGAGGCCATCTCGATAATGGCGTCCGACTCCGTGTCCAAATAAACGTCGTCGATTTCCGGACAGGCTAACAGCTGCTTCAGCTTGCGCTTGAACAGGTAGTCGCCGTCCAGAACGACGGTATTCTTGTTGCGGATGCGGGTGCTATCGCCCTTCGCGGGCACGAACGCCACCGTACGCATAAGGTTTCTCCCAGCTGGTCTGAAGCGAATTTTTCCGCCTTTACCTTATGTTGGGCAGGTTAACAAAGCGTCACCCAAAATTGGGCGCATCCGCTTGAACGGACAGCCTAACCCGCTAGGCTATCCCATCCTCTTTTGAACGGCGGATTCCATGAAAACCGAGCACCCCCCCAAGACCGAACCCACCGCCATCCGCCTGGCCGATTACACACCGCCGCCCTATCGGATTGAATCGGTTGACCTGACCTTCGATCTCGATCCCAAGGCCACCCGGGTTCACGCCACCTTGAAGATCACTGCCGCCCACGACCGCGCCAAGGGCGTGCAGCCGTTGGAGCTCAACGGTGAGCACATGAAGCTGATCAGCATCGCCCTGGACGGCAAGCCCCTGGCCGCCGAGGCCTACACCCTGACGGACCACGGCCTTACCATCCCCTTGCCGCCGGCGGTCTTCACCCTCGAAACCGAAGTCGAGATCGATCCCAACGCCAACAAGGCGCTCGAGGGCCTTTACGTCTCGCGCAACGTATTCTGCACGCAATGCGAGGCCGAGGGGTTCCGGCGCATCACCTATTACCTCGACCGGCCCGATGTCATGGCGCCGTTCCGCACCACCATCCGCGCGCCGAAGACCTACCCCGTGCTCTTGTCGAACGGCAACCCCGGGGAGACGGGCGAGTTGTCCGACGGGCGTCACTATGCCGTCTGGACAGATCCCTTCCCCAAGCCCTGTTACCTCTTCGCCCTTGTCGCCGGCGACCTCGCCCATATCGAAGACGACTTCACGACCATGTCGGGCCGCAAGGTCGTTCTGAAGATCTACGTCGAGCATGGCAAGGAAAGCCGCGCCGGCTACGCCATGGATTCCCTCAAGCGTTCCATGCACTGGGACGAGATGGCCTTCGGGCGTGAATACGACTTGGATGTCTTCAACATCGTCGCCGTCAGCGATTTCAATATGGGGGCGATGGAAAACAAGAGCCTCAACATCTTCAACGACCGCTACATCCTCGCCGACTCCGACACCGCCACCGACATGGACTACTACCTGATCGAGTCCATCGTCGCCCACGAATACTTCCACAACTGGAGCGGCGACCGCGTCACCTGCCGAGATTGGTTCCAGCTGAGCCTCAAGGAAGGTCTCACGGTTTTCCGCGACCAGGAATTCACCGCCGACATGCGCAGCCGCGCCAACAAGCGCATCGACGACGTCGAGGTGCTGCGCGTCACACAGTTCCGCGAGGATGCGAGCCCCTTAGCACACCCGGTGCGCCCGGAGAGCTATATCGAGATCAACAACTTCTACACTTCGACGGTTTACCAAAAAGGCGCCGAGGTCATCCGCATGATGCAGACGGTGCTGGGGGCGGAGAAATTCCGCGCCGGCATGGACCTTTACTTCGCACGCCACGACGGCCAGGCGGTGACCTGTGAGGATTTTGCCGCGGCCATGGAAGATGCGTCAGGCATTGATCTGACGCAGTTCAAGCTCTGGTACAGCCAGGCCGGAACACCGCAAATCACAGCGTCGGGCGACTACAACGCTGCCGCTAAAACCTACACGCTCAAACTCTCGCAACACTGTCCGCCAACCCCGGGCCAGCAGGTAAAACAGCCCTACCACATCCCCGTGGCCGTGGGGCTCATCGGGGCGGACGGCCATGGCATGCCGGTGAAACTGCCCGGCGAAGACGGCATCGGTACCCGCGTCCTGGAACTGAAGTCGCCTAGCGAGACGTTTGTCTTCACCGACGTTGAAAGCGCGCCCCGTCTATCCCTCAACCGCAATTTCGCCGCACCCGTTGTCGTCAATTTTCCGCTCAGCGACGACGACCGGGCTTTTCTCATGGCCCACGACACCGACGCCTTCAACCGTTGGAACGCGGGCCAGGACTACGGCACGGATGTGATCCAGCGCGTTCTGGCAGACCTCCAGGCCGGTCGCACACCCAAGCCCGATACGCGATTCCTCAGCGCCATAGGCGCGGCCATCACCGATAATGAGATTGCCCCGGCCTTCAAGGCTTCGCTCCTGGGCCTGCCCGGCGAAGACTACCTCGCCAACCGCATGACGCAGGAAGACCCCATCAATCTGCACCTCGCGCGCAAGGCCGTGCGCCGTTTCGTGGCCGAACACCACCACACAGCCCTGCGGGACCTGTATGACTCATTGCGCGTCAATGCACCTTATGTGCCCGATGCCGCCGGCATGGGCCAGCGCCTGCTGAAACGGGCCGCGCTCGGCTATCTCGCGACATTGGAAACTGCGGAAACCACGGCGCTGGTCAAAAACCAATTCGATACTGCCGATAACATGACCGACCGCATGGATGCGCTGTCGATCCTCAACCTGTTGGCAGTCCCCGAGCGCGATGCCGCGCTCCAGGCGTTTTACGAACGCTTCAAGGACGATCATCTGGTGGTCAACAAGTGGCTGACCGTGCAGGCCGCCACGCCCCTGCCCGGCGCGCTCACCACTATCCGGCGGCTGATGGAGCACAGCGCATTCGATATCAAGAACCCCAACAAGGTGCGCGCCGTGGTGAATACCTTCGCAGGCATGAACCCCGTGAACTTCCACGCCGCCGACGGCTCGGGCTATGCGTTCCTCGCCGACCAGATTTTGGCCATCAATGCCTTCAATCCGCTGACCGCCGCCCGGCTGGTGCCGCCGCTTGGCCGCTGGAAACGGTTCGACGCCACACGCCAAGCCTTGATGAAGGCGCAATTGGAACGCCTGGCCGCAGCACCGGGACTGTCGCCCGACGTTTATGAGTTGGTGATGAAAGGCTTGGCCGCTTAGATCTCAGCCACGGCATGTTCGGGCGCCGGTGCGGCCTGCTTCTTCGGCCGTTTCAGGATCAAGATCAGCGGCAGCGAAACCGCCGAGATGATCGCCATCAGCGTGAAGACGTCGATGTATGAAATCATCGCCGCCTGCTTGCTAATCATGCCGTTCAAAATGCGCAGGCCTGCCGGCGACCCCAGGTCGATCGGCAGGTGGGGCGCTGCGTTTTGGATGGCGCGGTTGAACGGGTTGATGTGCTCGCTCAACTCGGCGTGGTTGATCTGGCTGTTTTGCGCCAAGATCGTCGAGACCATCGAAATGCCGATGCTGCTGCCGATGTTACGGATCAGCGTGCTGACCGCCGTGCCTTGCGTGCGGATGGGCCCGGGCAAGGTCGCAAAGGACAATGTGCTGAGCGACGTGAAGAACAGCCCGATGCCAAAGCCCTGGGCGACACCCGTCATGCCTAACAGCGACGACGTGACGTTCAGGTCGAAGGTCGACATGGCCCACAACGCCAAGCCCATCAGGGAGCCGCCGGTGAACATCAACAGACGCGGATCGACCGTGCGGATGACTTTGCCGGCCACCATCATGGCCACCATTGTTCCGATGCCGCGCGGCATCATCAGCAGGCCAGTATCGATGATCGGATAGCCCAACAGGCTTTGCAGCATGCTGGGCAGCAAGGCCATGGTCGACATCAGCGTGATGCCCACTGAAAAGCCCAGGATGGTGCCCGAGACATAGTTTCCGTCTTTGAACAGCGCCGGATTGAGGAACGGCTTGTCGGTGGTGAAGATGTGCACAATGAATAGATAGAACGCGATGGCCGCGACGCCGGCTTCGATCATGATTTCGAGTGAGGCAAACCAATCGAGCGTGTGCCCGCGGTCAAGAAAGAGCTGGAAGGCCGTCAGAGCGGTGGCGAGGAACAGAAAGCCGCGCATGTCGAACTTCGCCTCGTGGACGCGTTTGGTTTCCGGCAGCAGCGTGGCCATGCCGATGGTGCAAGCGATGCCAAGCGGCAGATTGATGAAAAACACCCAGCGCCAGCTCAGAATTTCAGTCAGATAGCCGCCGAGCGTGGGCCCGAAAATCGGTCCCAGCATGACGCCCATGCCCCAGGCCGCCAGCGCCGGTCCGAATTTTTCGCGCGGATATAGGTCCATCAGCGTAGCTTGTGACAGCGGCACGAGGCAGGCGCCGGCAAATCCCTGAAACACGCGGAACATCACAATTTCAGGCAACGTTTGTGATAGCCCGCAGGCCATTGACGCAATCGTGAACCCGGCAATCGACCAGACGAAGACGCGCGTGCGCCCGAAACGGTCGACGAAGTAGCCGGTCAGAGACATGCCGATAGCCGAGGCCACGACATAGGACGTCAGCACCCAGGTGATTTGGTCCTGGCCCGCGCTCATTCCGCTTTGCATATAGGGCAAGGCGACGTTGGCGATGGTCATGTCCAGCGTCTGCATGATCGTCGCCAGCATGATGAAGCCGGTGATGACGAGCAGGCGCCCAGAGACCTTTTTTGTGTCGGCGTCGGGCATCGTCTTAATCAGTCCGCGGATTTGTCGCCGAGATAGCGCGCGAGGCGCGATTTCCCGGTATCGACAGCGGCGGTGACGCTCATACCGGCGCGCAAGGGCGGACCGGATTTCTGGTCATCGACGGAAATACGCACCGGGATACGCTGCACGACCTTGATCCAGTTGCCAGTGGAGTTCTGCGCCGGCAGCACGGCGAATTCGGCGCCGGTGGCCTGGCTGATGCTGGTCACGTGGCCTTTGAACGGCCGGCCGGGGTAGGTATCGACGCGCACTTCCACGGGCTGGCCTACGCGCATGTAGGTCAGATCGGTTTCCTTGTAGTTGGCTTCCACCCAGATGTCGTTCGAGCCGACGATGCTGAAGGCCGGAGCACCGGTGCGGGCGAAGTCGCCCTCTTTTGGCAACTGGCTGACAATGCCGTCGAAGGGCGCCAACAGTGTCGCACGCTTGATCATGGTCTCCGCCGACAGCTTGCCGGCATAGGCCTGGCGATAGGCCGGCACTTGCTCAGCCGCGACGTTCGGATCGCCGTTCAGGCGCGCGAGAATTTCGGCCTCTTCCTGTTTCAGGAGGGTGATGTTCTGGCGCGCGGTGTCGACGGTGTGCTTGGCTTCGTCAAGTTTGGAGGCCGAGGCGAAATTGCTCGAGGCCAGGGTCGACTGACGTTTATATTCACGGTCGGCATAAGCGACGTTGCTCTGCATCAGGGCAATCGACGCTTCCTTCTGGCGATAGCGGGCCTTGTCGCTTTCGATGCTCGAGACGACGTTCTGCAACTGCGCGTCAGTGCCTGCGAGCGCGATGCGGTAGTTGGTGTCGTCGATGACCAGGATGGGCTGGCCCTTGGTGACCACCTGATTTTCCTTAGCCATCACCGAGAGGATATTTCCCGAAATCTCGGGGCTGACCGACGCGATATCCGCCTTGATGTAGGCGTTGTCGGTGCCGACAAAACGCCCGCCGGTCAGGTACCAGGAGCCGCCGGCGGCCACGATGACAACCGGGATCACGCCCATCAGGATTTTGCGCAAGACGCCCCTGCGGTCCTTGGCTTCGAAATCAAGATTCGGGCTCTGTATGGATAATTTTGGTTCAGCATTCATGGCACTTACTCACACGTGAAGGGCTTGTTTGGTGGGCGCAACATCGTCGTCGATGTCTTCAAAGTTGGCGCGCATCTGGCGCAGCGAAGCAATGATTTTGGCCTGCTCCTCCGGGCTGATGCCTCGGCTTGCCACGGCCCGCAATTCTTCGGAAATGTCGTGAAGGATTTTCAGAATCGGCGCGGCCTCGGGAGTCAGATAAAGTTTCACCGCGCGGCGGTCGTTCGGGTCGGGGCGGCGTTCAACAAGCTGTGCCAGCACCATGCGGTCAAGAATGCGCGCGAGTGAAATCGGCTGCATGTCCAGCATATCGGCAAGGCCCGCCTGGCTAATGCCGGGATTGCTGTCGAGCCGGCGCAGGGCCCGCCATTGCACTTGTGTAAAGCCCATGGCGCGGGCGCGCCGGTCGAAGTAGCGGCGCATGGTGCGTGAGGTTTCATAGATCTCGACGCCCAGCACGAAGCGGGAATTGGTGTCGGCGTCCGTATGGCTGTGTTTGTCGCTCATGGGCGCCCTTATAGAGGACGCCCGATATAATATACATAGTATATTATATGCAAGATATACGAGTCAGCCATGACGGTGGGTCATAGCTGCAAGCTACTAATAGTTATATATTAAATGGCGTAGCGCTTGGCGAGGGCCGGGACAAATGAGGGCGTCCGGCTGGCTACGGCGATGCCGGCCGTTTCCGCGGTGGTCAGAATATCTTCCATATCGCGGCAGTAGCTCCAGAACTCTTCCTCGTAGTTGCGCTGCCAGAAACCGCCGTGCACGCGGTGGGTGACGGCCATCTTGCCCATGTAGTCGTCTTCCTGGGCGTGGGCCCAGGGCTTCGTCGCCGCGGCGAAGGCCATGCCGTCGCAGCCGTAGATGTCCACATGGCGCGAGATCGTGAAGGCAACCGGTAGAACCAGCATAGTGAAAATATTCGCCGTCGCAGCGCTGATGAATTCCTGCTTGAGGTCGATGTTGAAATTTGCCCGCCGGTCATTGCCGACGCCGATGACGCGGGCCTGGGCCTCTGGCGCCACGACTTCACGGAAATACGGCACGTACCCCAGCTGGGTGAACACCACCCGTGCCGGGTCCTGCATGGCGCGCGCGAGGTCCTGGCGGAAACGCCCGGCGTAAAGCGATGCGCCGCAGTGCTGCACCGGGTCGCCGCAGAAAAGAAGCTCCGGCTTCAAATGCGCGAGGGCCGCTTCATCGGCGATGGTCGAATTACAGACCGCGCGCAAAGTTGGGCCGGGGTCGATCTTGGCGGTGACGATCTTGCCCAACGAGGGGCCATTGCCGAACGCGCTGACCGGCCGGCCCCGCCATTCTTTCAAGTGCGCGTTGAACACGTCGTAGGAGTCCGTGACCATGCGCCCCATCTCGGCCTGCGAGAAGAATGTATAGATGAAGCGAATGATCGACAGCGTCTCCTGCTGCACCGCCCCCGGATCGGCCCAGATCAGCTCGGCCCCGGTCTGGGCAGCGATTTGGCGCGCCGCGGCGACGACGCCGGGATCGCCCACATGCCAAACCAGAATGCCCTTGAGATCGGGGTGGCTTTTCTTCGTATAGATCGACGGGTCGATGGCGTCCTCGGAGACGACATCGATCTTGCCGGCGAACCGCGGAGCATAGTCGGCAATCGCCGGATCGAAATCGCGACTGATGTAGAGCCGCGCCATGTCCAGGAGCTGCGCCGTGTCGAGCAGCGCAAAGTCGTCACCGCCGTAGGGGAAAATCAGCCGGCCGATTTTTTCGCGCGCCGGCAGGAAGTGCCACAGGCTGCGATACAGCTGGTCGAACAGCAGCGGCCGGTTGGGGAATGGCGGATAGAAAAGTACGTCGGCCATGACGGGAAAGCTGTCCGGATGTGAAGTCGGTGCGTGATCCTACCCGCAGGACAGCCTTTGGCAAATGGGCCCTGTTACCGAGAGTTACGAAGAATTGCGTGTACGCCGCATCGTCCGGCGGCAATAATCGGTGAAACTGTCACCAGCGCCGGATTAGGGAGAAGGTTTCCATGATGATGTTTTCTTTGCGCCGCGCGGCCGTCGCGGTGGCCCTTTGTGCCAGCATGGTGTCGCCGGTGCTCGCCGCGCCGGAGATGGATGCCGCGACCGAAAGCAAGCTGAAGACCCTGCTGGCCGGCCCGCAGCGCGCCCCAGCGAACAAGGCCCGTGACGCGTACCGCCATCCGCTGGAGACCCTGAAATTCGTTGGACTCAAACAGGATATGGCTGTGCTGGAAGTGGCCCCTGGCGGCGGCTGGTGGAAGGAATTTCTGGAACCGCTGCTGGCGGACAAGGGCAAATACGTCGGGGCCAACTTGAAGCCGAATGTCCAGCCGGTGCCGCCGGGCTCGATGGATCTGGTGCTGACGTTCCGCAATATCCATAACTGGATGAGCGACAACACGGCCAAAGGCGTGTTCGATGTCATGTATGCCTCGCTGAAGCCCGGCGGCTATTTGGGCGTTGAGGAGCACCGCGCACCCACGAGTAAGGAACAGGACCCACAGGCGGTGATGGGCTATGTGCGCGAAGACTATGCGATCAAATTGATAGAATCCGCGGGCTTCAAGCTGGTGTCGCGTTCCGAGGTCAATGCCAATCCCAAGGACACCAAAGACTATCCAAAGGGAGTTTGGACCCTGCCGCCGAACTACGCCGAAGGCGAGAAGGACAAAGCGAAGTACACTGCCATCGGCGAAAGCGACCGCTTTACACTGCTGTTCCAGAAACCGGCGCGCTAGTACCCCTCCCGAAATCCCCCGGCTTTTGCGAGGCCCCAGCTTTGCGCTAGGCTTGGCACCCGCGAGTCTGCGCGTGGGCTAAATCTTGACCTTATCTGGGAATTTCTCGCATGGAATACCGGCCGCTTGGGAAATCGGGCTTGCGGGTTTCGGCCGTCGGGATCGGCTGCAACAACTTCGGCACGAGCCTCGATGAAGCCGGCACGAAAGCCGTCGTCGACAAGGCCATCGACCTCGGCATCACCCTGTTCGACACCGCCGACGTCTATGGCGGCAAAGGCAACTCGGAGATTTTTCTCGGCAAGGCCTTGGGTGCCCGCCGCAAGGACATCGTGCTGGCCAGCAAGTTCGGCATGCCCATGGGCGAAGGCCTGGCGCTGCACGGCGGCGGCTCGCGCGGTTATATCATGCGCGCGGCAGAAGCGAGCTTGCACCGCCTGGGCACCGACTACATTGACCTCTATCAGATCCATCAACCCGACGCGGGCACGCCCATCGAAGAAACCATGCGGGCCCTCGATGATCTGACGCGCCAGGGCAAGGTGCGCTACACCGGGCACTCGAATTTCGCCGGCTGGCAGACTGCCGATGCCGCCTGGACGGCCAAGACCTGCAGCCTGGCACCCTTTGTGTCCGCGCAAAATCGCTACAGCCTTTTGAGTCGCGAGATCGAAGCCGACTTGGTGCCGGCCTGCGAAGCGCACGGCGTCGGCCTCCTGCCCTATTTCCCGCTAGAGAGCGGCTTGCTGACGGGCAAGTACAAACACGGCGCAGCGCCCGCGGAAGGCACGCGTTGGGCCGCCTGGGCCACGCGCATGCCGGGGTACGTGACGCAATTTTTCTCCGATGAGAAGTTTGCGCAACTCGCGCGGCTCCAAGCCCTGTGCGATGCGGGCGGCCACGGCATCCTCGACATGGCCTTCGGCTGGCTGCTGAGCAAGCCTTACGTCGCCAGCGTGATCGCCGGCGCGACCAAACCCGAGCAAGTTGAAGGCAACGTGAAGGCCGCCGCATGGCGGCCGAGCGCGGATGAGACGGTGAAGATCGACGAGATAACGGCGCTGAGGCGCTGATCAGCTGCCGTCGGCGCTGGCGCGGCAGAACTGGTTGTTCTGCTTAAGCTGGATACACACAGCTTCGGCATCGCTCATGGAATTGAACGTGCCGGCCATCAGGCGATAAAAAATCCCGCGCTCCTGCCCGAGATCGACCTTGCGGATGATCGGCTTCAGGGAGGCCAAGGCAGTCTTGTTGCGGGTCAGCGCATCCTGCCAGGCCTGGCGGGCCGAGGCTTCGGTGCGGAACGAGGCAAGATGCAGGACCGGGCCGGTGATCTCGGCGGTCATGGGATCGGCTTCGGCGCCGGCGGGCTTGGCCTTGGCGGCATCGGCCTTCGCGGCACCGGCTTTGGCGGCGGGCGCTTTTTTAGCCGAGGCCAGCTCCTGCGACGGCAGCAAGCCGGTTTTCAACACGTGCTCGATGGCATCACGCTCGCCCTCGAACTCCGAGACGCTGATTAGACTCTTGGTCCGCAGGCCTTCAAGGTGTCCGACGATGGCGGCAGCTTCCAGCACATCGGCCGGCGGCGGCTTCTGATCGGCGCGGTCGGTGGGGTCTTCAGGCAACAGCGCATTCAGGATCATCGTGCGCTCGAGCGCGTGCTGCGTGGCGCTGATGGCGCGCATCTCGAAGGAGCGCCGCAATGCAGCCAAGCGCGCAATGATGGCATCGCTGCTGGGTACAGAACGTTCCAGCCCAACGCCACCCGGCTCACGCGTATAAGGCAATAGCGCGCCAACGTTTGCGGCGCGGCGGCGATTGTATTCGTCCTGAGTGATCAGGCTTTCATCCAGCAGGCGGCGCAGGGTTTCAAAGCGCTGCACGATGTTCTTTTCGGCGGCGGTCATGGGGATGTCGCCGCGCACGATCTCAGGCACCAGGATCTGGCCCGGGACGACGGCGGCCGGCACGAATTCGCGGCCCTGCTCGATGGGCGGCGCGGTGGTCGAGGAAATAATGACCGTCTCGGGCGGGGTATCGACCGACGGGTTGCGCTCGATGAGTTGCGTATCGGCGGGACGGCCCAGCGGCGGACGCAACACCGGTGCAGCGGGTTTGACCTTCAGCTGCGGCGCGGCGGCAAGACGCATGGTCTCCTGCTTGGGCATTTCTTTGGGCGTTTCCACCTTGGCGGCGGGGCGCGGTTGAATGAGCGGCGGCGCCGGTTCGGGTGCCTGAGCTACCATGGGTGTAGCGGGCTGCGCAGGCTTGGCGGCTGCCGCGGGCTGCTGCATCAGAGACATGGGCGCGCCGGCAGGCGGCGTGGCCGCGAGGGTGCCCAAGGGAACCCGTTGTGAGGTATCACCGGTCTGTGCGCCCGGTGCAGGCACCAGCATGGCGTCGGCCATAGGCGCACCCGCTGCCGGCGGCGGCGCATTGATTGGATCCAAGGAGGCGACGTCGATTGATGTCGGTTCGGGCGCCGGGGCAACTGTCTCGGCAACGTGTTCGGGCATCGCCGTGGTTTTTTCGAAGGGCGAGCGCAGCGCATAGCCGGTGCAGGCCGACAGGCTCGTGGCCACCATCACGGCGGCGACGAACGTCAAACCGGTTTTGTCGAATTGCCGCGTTGACACCGCGATCCCCACTTTAAGCGATATTCAATTCCGTCCGCAGCTCGGCGGCGCAACATAGCCGCCGCGCAGAAATGCGCCGACTCAGAGTCTTGAGTGAAGCCTGCGGCAGTTCCTTTAATAAACCTTTAAACCCAATGGCCAGACGCATCAGCACAGGTCCTCAAAATAGGCCTTCGCCCCGGCTGTCGGCAATGACGGAGTGCCGCGCATGTTCGCTTCAGGCCGTCCTCCCCGAAAAAAAACCCGCCGTCCTTAGACGGCGGGTAAAAGTGTCTAGAGGAGAGGACCGATAACAATCCAACGGGCCCAAAGCCCGCTCGCAAAAACAGTGCTCGGGAAAACTAAAACCCCATCAGCCCCAATTTTCACAACTGCAGATATATCAAATTATTATTGCACTAGTCAATAGCATTTTTGCTCATCTGCAAATCCAACCGCGAGTCGCCGGACCGACAGGCACCTTCGGTTCAATATCGCTACAAGACATATGTTTTGTGGTGGTTAAACTGCCACCTACTAACGGTGCCGGCTTAGCGCGTCTATTTTGACGGGCAGATTTATTAATGATTATTGCGCAGTTTAGAGACAAGAGAGCGCTTTTTTAATCATCATCTAGGCAGCCCAGAATGAACGGCGCACACGCCAAGACTGGCGACGACGACGGCGTGTCTGCCCACCAGGAGCAGACACGGCGGTTGGTTGGCGCGATGATGAAACTGACCGGTCACAGCGCCACGGGCCTTGCACGCGCAGCGGGCCTGACGCCCTCCACCATCAACCGGTTCATGCATATGCCGGTGCGGCATACATTGAGCCAGCGCACGATGCTGGCCCTCATGACCCAGACCTTCCTCGCGATCAAAGACAGGCCAGGCCAGGCCCTCGATCCCGACGCCTTGGCTGAACTTACGCCGGCCATAGCAGTCTACGAACGTGGCATTCTGGAAATGGTCCCTGAAGTCGCCGCGGTCATCGCCGCGGCTAAGGCGAAAGATGCGGTTCATGCAGGCCCGGCCGACGCCTGCCTGCCGGTTCTGCTGGGCTCAACGCAGGGCGTGAATGTGAAAGCCGGCGATTTTGCCCAGGCCCCTCTCAAAACGCCACGTCCGTCATTCCTTGAGGGTGATGCGCGCGCCTTCGCGCTACTGATGCCCGATGCCGGCATGGCGCCGCGCTTCGACGCCGGCGATATGCTCTATGCCAGCCCGGCGCGCACGCTAGCGGGCGATAAGGTTGACGTCGTGGTGGAAGGCTGCGGCGGCGGTTTTACCGTCGGATCGCTCGTCGCCGCGACAGCCGACAGCGTCCGCATCGCGACCTTGTCTCCGCGCGCACGGCACGCCTTTGCCCGCGACAAGATCCGCGGTGTCTACCGGATTGTCGGCGTGCAGCGCCTAGGCGGGTGATTAACGGTGGAGCGTGACCGTGACCGGCGTCAGCGGCCCGGTCACTTCAAACGCGGCATCCTTGTGTTTCGGCGGCCCCATGCGGATGGGGGCATCGCGCGAGACACCAAATGGCTCCGACGGCATACCGATCCAGGTCTTGTCGAGTTTCATGTTGCTGTCGCGGTCCTGGTACAAAGCCACCGCATAAACACCGGGCCTTTCGACCGGCACGCAGATTTGCATTTCGCCGGCGACGGCCGGCACGCGCAGCCGGTCGAGCTTGGCGCCGGACTTCAAAAACTTGTCGGGGTCATCGCCGTGCAGATCGACGGTGATGGTGCCGCGCGCGTCTTTGATGTTCTTGACGTGGACCAGGATGGAATACTGGCGGGATTCACACGCGGCTTCAGATGACGCAGGCGCGTCCGCGGCGCGGGAGCCGGGCGACGCGGCCAGAGTCGCCACCATTACGAAGATAAACATCGCAAGCGACTGCTTCATGTAAGTGCCCGACATACAGCCAAAGTTCCGAGTTGGAGATCAGCATAACACCGCCCTATGGCCGCATTTTGGCATAAAATCATTAAATGCGCGTCAGGCTGGTAACTTTGGCACGGTGACAAATCCGCAGCTCGTTCCCTTACGCATGTTGATGAACTGCATCCGTACCTGTGACCCGTTTTTCCAGACCGCGGATCAGCAAATAGAACACCGGCGTCAGGAACGGGCCGAAGAATTCTCCCCCGGGTCGCGCAATCTCGGCCGTTCTAAGCGGTTCTGGCAAATAGGCTTTTCCTAGCGGGTAGGGATTTTGCTGCGAGCGCACGAAAGAGGCATAATTGTCCAACGCCTGGGCTTTCGCGCAGGGGCCGTCTTTACTTCAGAACATTTGCAGAGTAGTGCTTCCGAATTCCCGCTTAACGCATGAGGAACTTATGTACGACGTACCGCATTTTGTCGGCGGCGAGCGCTATCGCGGTCAGCCCGAGAGACACGGCGATGTATTCAATCCAACCACGGGTGAAGTTATTGGACGGGTGGGCTTTGCCGAAAAGGCGGACATGGACCATGCGGTTCGGGTGGCCCAGGCGGCGCATCTCACATGGGCCGAGGTCAACCCGCAGCGGCGCGCCCGCGTCATGTTCGAATATAAGCGCCTGCTGACCGCCCGCACCGAGGAGCTTGCCCGCGCCTTCTCGCTTGAGCACGGCAAAACCCTGGCCGATGCCCGCGGCGAGTTCGCCCGCGGTCATGATGTTCTGGAATTCGCTTGCGGCATTCCCCACCTGATCAAGGGCGAATTCACGGAGGGCGCGGGGCCCGGCATCGACATGTATTCCATGCGCCTGCCGCTTGGTGTGGTGGCCGGCATCACGCCGTTCAACTTTCCGGCAATGACCAGCATGTGGATGTGGAGCATCGCTATTGCGTGTGGAAATGCGGTCATCATGAAGCCGTCGGAAAAAGTGCCGACGATCATGAATAAGCTTGCCGAGCTGTTCCTGGAAGCCGGCGGCCCGCCGGGCATTCTCAACATCGTTCACGGCGACAAGAGTGCCGTGGATGCGATCCTGGAACATCCCTTGGTGCGGGCCGTCAGCTTCATCGGCTCCAGCGACGTGGCGCAATACGTTTATGCCAAGGGTGCCGCCTTCGGTAAACGCGTCCAGGCCATGGGCAGCGCCAAGAACCACGGTGTGGTGATGCCCGACGCCGACCTAGATCAGGTTGCCCATGAGATGCTGGGGGCAGCTTATGGATCGGCCGGTGAACGCTGCATGGCGCTACCGGTCGTCATGCCCGTTGGCAAAAAAGCCGCCGACGGCTTGCGGGCGCGCCTGGAGAAAGGCGTCGAGACCGTGCGCGTCGGCCTGCCCGATGACGACCAGGCCCAGTTTGGTGCGGTCATCTCTAAGGCGCACTTCGAGCGCGTGAAGAATTACATCCAGATGGGTGTCGATGAAGGCGCCGAGCTGGTGGTCGATGGGCGCAAGTTTGCGCTGCAGGGTTACGAGAACGGCTACCTGATGGGCCCCTCCCTGTTCGACCATGTCAAACCCGAGATGCGCAGCTACAAGGAAGAGATTTTCGGACCGGTCTTGCAGATCGTGCGCGCTGACACCTACGAAGACGCGCTGCGCCTGGTGTCCGACCATCAGTTCGGCAACGGCGTCGCGATCTTCACGCGCAATGGCCGCACCGCCCGCGACTTCGCCAAGCGCGTCAACGTCGGCATGGTCGGCATCAACGTACCCCTGCCGGTGCCCCTCGCCTATCACAGCTTCGGGGGCTGGAAGCGCTCAGGCTACGGCGATCACAACCAGCACGGCATGGAGGGTGTGCGCTTCTACACCAAGGTCAAGACCGTCACCCAGCGCTGGCCGGCCGACGCCGAAGAAGGCGGCAAGGACGCGGGCTTCGTGCTGCCGACGATGTAAGCCGGATTACCACGACGCGAGGATATCGCGCGGCGATACACCGAACGCACGCTTAATGGCCGTGCTGAACTGCTACCTATTCGCAAAACCACATTCCAGCGAAACGGCGGTAATGCGACGGATTCAGCCTCGCTGTTCTAGCCCTACGTCGAGCCATAACGTCTCATTCGGCGGGCAGGCGGCGTCCGAGGAGCGCGAACATACCCGCCAACAGGCACCCTGCAATGATTCCCGTCGTCAGGTCTTTGACCAGCGTGGCGACGAAGGTCGTCAGCAGCACGGCAGCACCGCGCCATTCAGCCAGAAGGTTCGCAAACTCGCGTTTCTCCGCCATGTTCCAACAGACGACGACGAGAATCCCCGCGAGGCCCGAAAGCGGCACGAAGCTAGCAAACGGTGCGGCGACCAGCAGAAAGATCAGCAGGAACAGGGCATGCATGATACCGGACACCGGGCTGCGCGCGCCGGCCCGGATATTGGTGGCGGTGCGCGCAATCGTGCCTGTCACGCTGATGCCGCCGAAGAGCGCGGAGCCGACATTGGCGATGCCTTGAGCGACTAGTTCCATATTGGAGCGGTGTTTGCGCCCGGTCATACCGTCGGCAACTTTGGCCGACAGCAGGCTCTCGACGCCGCCGAGGAGCGTGAATGAAAGCGCCGCCGGAAGCACATCCAGCAGCAGCTGAAGGTTCATCTCGGGCAGATGGGGCATAGCCAGAGCGTGCGGCAACTCACCGAAGCGGCTGCCGATGGTCTCGACGGGCAAATGCAGCGCCCCCGCCAGCACTGCCGCCAGCGCGACCGCAATCAGCATTCCGGGCCATGTGGGCCGGAATTTTCTGGTCACCACAATGACGGCCACCGTCGCCAAACCTAACCCCACGGCAAACGGATTGAAGGTGGCCACAGCGCTGCCCAGAACGGCCAGCTTGGGAAATAAAGGACCCGGCTCGGCCCCCGCGAGCTTGAGGCCAGCCAGGTCCTTGAGTTGGCTGGCAAGAATGGTTACGGCAATGCCGGACGTGAAACCGACGGTCACGGCATGGGGTATGTGACGGATGAGAGAACCGATCCGCAGCAGCCCCAGAACTGTCAACATTAGGCCGGACACAAATACCGTCAACAGCAAGCCCTCTAAACCAAACTTGGCGACTGTTGCCGCCACGAGAACGATGAAGGCGCCCGCGGGGCCGCCGATTTGATATCGGCTTCCGCCCAAGGCCGAAACCAGGGCGCCGCCGATGATGGATGTATAAAGGCCCCTTTCCGGCGAAACGCCAGATGCAACGGCAATGGCCATGGACAGCGGTAGAGCGACAATCGCCACCGTGACGGCGGCGAGCAGATCCTGGCGGAACGACTCAAAGCCGTACCCTTCACGGAAGATCGTGAAGAGTTTCGGACGATAGAGATGTGCTGTCGAGGTGCCGTCGGTCATGGGTCTCGGCATCCTATCGCAAGGGATGCCTTTTGGGCATCAATTCAGATCACGCTCCTTTAAGCATGCTTCGAAAAAGAAGCAACCAGTTCAACGTGATGGGTCCAGGTGAACTGATCGATGACCTTGATTGTGTCGAAGGAATACCCCCCATCAACGAGAATGCGGGCGTCACGGGCGAATGTCGCCGGATCGCAGGAGACGCCGATGAGCAGTGGTGCTTGGCTCGCGGACAACATCCTAGCCTGCTCCTGGGCACCGGCGCGCGGCGGGTCGAAAACGATGGCGTCATAGCGGCTGGCTTCGTCGCTGCGCAGCGGGCTGCGGAACAGATCGCGCTGAATAGCCTTGAAAGGCCGGGCGCCTTTTGAACTGTCGAGAGCGCGGACGTAGGACTCAACGCCCTCGTAGGCGTCTACAGGCCCGCGCGCAAGCATCGCACCGCTGAACGTCCCGCAACCGGAAAACAGGTCGGCGCATTTTCCGGCTTTCGGCAACAGGTCCAGGACTGCGCCGACAAGCGCATCTTCTCCAATTTTGGTCGGTTGCAAAAAGGCCAGCGGGGGAAGCGTGACGTCGAGCGGACCAAATTGCGCCCGCAGAGGGCTGATCTCGAGCATCACCTCAGGGTTGTCGCGGTCGCGCGTACGCCAGGACAGGCGGTTAATTTTTAGAGCGTGCGCGAGCTGCGCGATTCCTTCGTGGACCTGAAAATCCGGGACGCCCTTTTTGCCGACGGGACCGGTGATGACCACTTCGCATTGACCATTCACCAGCTGGATGAAAATGTCGGCGGTCTTGCCGTCCTGCAGAATGGGAACGAGCGCCGTGACCAGGCCCGTGCGCAAATTCATGATGGCCGGGTCCGCGACGAGGCAGGCGGTGATGTCCGTCACCTGATGCGAACGGCGGCGGAAATAGCCAAGAGTCACGACGTTATTCTTCTTGGCGGCCGCAAACGTTACGCGCCGGCGATGGCCGGCCGGCAGAAATATGGGCTCGCGCCAGAGTGCGGGCTCCAGGCTCTTTTTATAAAGGGCGGACCGGACGATATCCAACTTCCAGTCGCGATAGAATTGGTTCGTCGCGTGTTGAAGGGTGCATCCGCCGCAGAAATCATAGTGGCGGCACGGCGCCGGGAGGCGGTGCTCAGATGCCGTGATCAGGCGCAGTAAATCACCCCGCAGGACGTCGCCGGCGCCACTCTGAATTTTGGCCTGAACAGTATCCCCGGGCAGCGCGCGGTCAATGTACACGGGCCCACGCTCGGAGCGGTGCACACCGTCGCCCTTGGGACCCAGCGCATGAATGAGGAGGTCTTCGGCCATGAGTCTTTGGTGCAAGAGGAAGGCAGCGGAGGAGTTCCCATCTATAGTCAATAGCTCACGGTTGCGCCACCCGACATGGTCCTGACGACGCCATCCCGTCGCTTGGCGCGCGCGTGAATTCCGGAATACGCCGGGCGATGCAGCAGGGATGCAAGGTAGGCGCCGGCTGCCAGATCGAAGCTCAGGCAAAACATCGGCCACCAGGCCGGGAGGCCGGGAGGCCGGGAGGCCGGGAGGCCGGGATTGGCGATCATGTCGCCATGAAAAAAAATCCATCGTGCCGTGCCCGACCAGCGCCCCAACGACGACCCATAAGTTCGTTTTGAAGCCGATGACCGCCACGACGACGAAGAGAGACAGGATTACGGTTTCGGCGACTAAGGTCTCACCGGAGCCGCCCAGCACCGCAAACAGGTCATAGTAGGAAGCAGTTACGATCAAGAGCACGGGATAGAACACCCGGTCACGATCAAATCCAAAGACACGCGCGAAGACAACAACACCGAGCGCAAGCACGGTTCCTACGACATATTCCATAGTCATTCTCCAGTGGGTCCCCGGGCTGATCCAGCCCGAGGACACATACAGCCGGCATTTACGACGGGGCGGTGGCGGTTTCCGGCGCGCAGGCGCATGCGACGCCGCAGTCGCAGTCCGTCCCGCAGGCGCACTGCGCTTTAGGCTCTGCGGTACGCGCCGAAGCACAGGCGCAGGTTTGCGAGGGCGTGCAGGTGCAGGGCTGGCAGTTGCATTGATCAGTCATGGGAACCTCCTTGGTTTCCGGTTGCGAAGGACTGATCTTTAGCCCCTCCCTCAGGGGGGCACTTGAACGTAAGGGCTACGTTATGCGCAGCGAGGCCGGGGCAATGCCAAACATGCGCCGGAAGGTGCGGCTGAGATGCGCTGAATCGGAAAATCCAGCGTCGTGGGCGGCCTGCGTGAGCGATTGGCCGTTAGCGAAGGCCTGGACAGCCCGCTTGAGACGCAGCCACAGCACATAGGTTTTGAAAGGCAGGCCCGTTTGTTCCACGAACAGATGACGCAAACGCCCGGCGGACAGGTTCGCGGTCAGGGCGGCGTCGGCCAGGCTGAGCGGTCCTTCGAGGTGTTTGTCGGCCCAGGCGATCACTTTGCGAATGCGCAGGTCAGGCACGTCTGCCCTGGCATCACCCGCCATATGCCCGATCAGGGCCCGGCCCAGATCGGCAAGGGCGGCATCGTTTCTGGGCGTCTCGCCCAAAGCCGCCGCGAGGCGCGCACGGAAGTTCCCCAACAAGGCCGGCGGCACGCCCGCCAGCGCTCGGCCATCAAACAGCCGGCGGCTACCGCCCGCCCGAAGCGGCTCTCAGGCTCAATGAAAAGCAGGGCGATGAGGCCTTCAGCTGCAAACCTGTGCCCGGCATCTGCCGCAACGGCGACGGCATCGCCGCCGACGTGGCTGTCCGGTGTTTCGAGCCGGAACGAGCCACCCAAACCCAGAGTCACCTGGATGGCATGATGGGCGTGCAGATCGGTTTGCCGCCGATCGCGCATTTCGGGCGGCGTGGCATCGACCACCCACAGGGCGCCGCGCCCTCCCACATGACGATTCGCGCGTGCGCCAGAAGTTCCATGTGAGGCAGCATAGGTCAGTTTTGCAGCGCTGTCAGCGCATGCACCAGACTTTGCACGGCGCCTAAATAGGAAGTCAACACGCAACCGAGCACCACATTATAAAATCTTTTGGGCACTACTGCAGTGGCCACGTCGCCACGTGAGATTCAATATCAATATGAAAGCGACAACCGCGAGCCCTATCCCCTCAACATAGGCCCCGCTTACCCCGGCCTTTAGACATCCGCCCGTAACATTGACGCTTCAGGCGTCTTCTCATTTGACATTTAATTGCCCGTGAGTGCAGCGTGATACCTGCACGGCATTGTGCGGCACGGATCAATCACTCTTTCCCGAGACACCTTTGCCGGCGCTCTCACGTCACTTGTCTTAAGCAACGCGGTCCGTAATGAATCAGGCTTCCGAGATACGATTTGCACGCCTCTTATCCGCCGCCGTCAAGGTTGAGCCCTCGGAAGTCAAAGCCGTGCTGCTGTCATTCCTGTGCAACTTCGTGCTCCTGGGCAGCTATTACATTCTGCGTCCAGTGCGCGACGCCATGGCGACGGTCTTTGGTGCCGAGGAACTGGAAACCCTGTTCACCGGCACCTTCATCATCACCATGCTTTGCGCCCCTCTGTATTCAGCCCTGGCCGCGAGAGTGCGATTGGCCCGTTTCCTGCCCGGCCTGTTTTGGCTGTGGCTGGTAAATATTTTGATCTTCTACGTGTTGTTCCAAGTCGCGCCCCATGACCGATGGGTCGCCGCCGCCTATTTCTGGTGGTTCAGCGTGGTCAATCTTTTCCTGATCTCGGTGTTCTGGACCTTCATGGCGGACACCTTTTCCGCGCAACAGGCGCCGCGGCTATTCGCCTTTATCGCCGCCGGCGGCAGCACCGGAGCCATTGCTGGGCCGCTTATCACGACACTGCTGGTCAGGCCGATCGGGCCCGACGGTCTACTGCTTATCGCAGCGGGAGGTTTCTTGGTGGTCATCCTGATAATTCATCTGCTGATGCGCGAAAAGGAGCGATTCCGCCTCAACAATCCGGATGCGCAAAAGACCACTCTGGATCATAGCCTGCCGGGGAATCCGTTTCGCGGCTTTGCTCTTTTGCTGAAATCGCCATACCTCTTGGGCCAAGCGGCCTTCATGCTGTGTATGACTTGGGTCGCGACGGTCATCTATTTCCTGCAGACGGATCTGGTCGCTAAGGCATATTCGGAAATCGAAGGACGTACCGTGGCATTTGCGGACCTCGACCTCGTCGTCAATATTTCCGCCGCACTGATTTTGATCTTCGGCCTCGGCCGCACGATTCAACGGTTTGGCGTGACCCTCAGTCTCATCTTGACCCCCGTCATCATGGTCGCGGCCTTCGGCGGCATCGCCGTTTCGCCGTCCCTTCTCATGGTACAGACCGCACGTGGGCTACAGCGGATTACGCAATACGCCATCGCCCGCCCGAGCCGCGAAATGCTGTTCACGGTGGTCGATCAGGAAAGCCGGTACAAGGCGAAGAACGTGATAGATACCGTCGTCTACCGCTTTGGCGACCTCAGCGCGGCCTGGATGCAGGCCGGCCTGAGGATGGCCAACGCGGGCATTCTTGGGGCGGCGGCATTGGGCGTCGCCGCGTCGGTCATGTGGGCCGTCGTTGCGGTCGGCATGGGTCGCCGCTACGAGGTTCTCAGGGGCGAAAGCGCACGCCTGACGCGGGCCTGAAGTGCGATTTTCCCCTTGGTGCTCCTTCATGTCAGAACAATACTTGACCGAGCGGGACGAGGGAGGAGGT
>CANJPG010000015.1 GCA_947476065.1 Fidelibacterota bacterium | reverse complement strand
CGGCAAGTACCGACGCCGACGCTGCTTAAAATGTGCATCATTTCCATGGGATTTCGCATGATTTCCTATGCCATAAAAATTGCCAAGTTCGTGAAAGCCGAGCGCGCGGATTACCACGAGATGGTCGCCGCCGATAATATGCTTCAACAGGTTTTTTACGCGCTCGATCACTTCGAAAAGCACCAGTTCGACGAAGACCGATCGCTTAACTACTTCCACGACACGTTGAAGTTTGGCGGCTCAGTCTTCCTGCGGTACCCGGTGGTCGACACCTGCCTTATGCGCCGCGAAGAGAAGCGGCTGGCGGAAGAAGCGAAAAAGTCGGACACGTAACAATAGTGCCCGCACCGATTTCGGCGGGGGCACTATTCTCTTTTTTGCGTTGAGCTAATTCGCCATCGCCACGAAATCCCCCGAGCCGGTGTCGATCGACAGCGTGCGTTCGAAGGAGACGTAGTGGAAGCGCTTGGCAGTGTGACCGGCGTGGATGGCGAAGCCTACGGTATAAGTTTTGCCCGCCACCAGAGCCTTATGACCGCCGCTGCCCGCCAGCTTGCGGGTAAAGGTGACCGTCCATATGCCCTTGGCCTGGGTGGCATCCACTTTCACGGCGGGGTCCTTATTCTCGGCGCGCTTTTCGAGCACGATGCCGTCCGCCGCCACGGCCTTTTTGCCAGGATTGAGGCGCGCCTGCCAATATTCGAGATACTTGCCTTCGCCCTTTAGCTTTTCCAGCTCGGCGGCATCTTTGATAGCAATGCCGCCACTTTCGGCCACCTTGCGTGATTCGAAGGTATATTTGGTGTTTTCGTTGCCGCCGCGCGGCATGCTGACGACGTCGTCGTGGCAGGCCGCCCAGCAGCCGGCGCGCGTCATCTCCGGCACGCCGGCATCATCCAACATCATCGTGACCTTGGTCTCGAAGTCCTTGTCCATGCCGGCGTCGGGCTGCTTCAGGGGGTCGAACTCGAGGCGCACATAAAGGTTCTCGGCATCGCGCGCCACTTTGACCTGCGCGTCGACCGCACCCGGCTTGCCCTCGATCGGTGTCGGCTCGATGAACTTCTCGCCGTGCACCAGCGAATCACCCAAGGGGTGTTCATCGATATTGCCATGGCAGGCGAGGCAGTTTTTGCCGGCGATCCACTTGTTGCGGCCGCTGTGGCGGCCCGGGGTCATCAAGCGGTCCCAGGACACCTGGGCCGGATACATCATCATGATTTTCTTGGCCGGCACCTTGGCCCAATCTACCGCGGCGGCCGGCTGCCCCATGCCCAGCGACGCGGCACCTAACGCCAATATTCCCAACGAAGACAAAATTTTACGCGAAATTCTTAGTGACACCTTGTTTGCTCCACGATTACCGTCCCAACCCAATGGGGACATTTTAGCATGCAGCCCGCAACAGAGAACTTTCCTATCGACCGATTTGGGTCGGTCGCCATAGCCCTGCACTGGCTGATTGCGGCGGGCATTGTCACCGGCGTGGCCTTTGGGTTGATTTCAGGCGCCGCCGATACGCCGGAGGTTACTCAATCCATGCTCGCCGTGCATCAATCGATCGGCACGGTGGTTTTGCTTTTGGCGATTTTCCGAGCCGTCTGGCGTCTGACCCATGCCGTGCCGGCGCCCCTGCCCGCACCGCGCCTGCAAATCATCGCGGCCTCAGTTACACATGGGTTACTGTACCTGCTGCTGTTTGCGCTGCCGGTTACCGGTTACATCGGGCTGGCCGCCCGCGGACGGGCTATCACTATCTTGGGGCTTTTTGATCTGCCGCGATTAGTGCCCCTCAGCCGCTCGCTCTCCGCGACGTCCCAGAGCCTGCACGACAATGGGCAGTACTTACTGTATGTGCTGCTGGCTTTGCACGTGGGTGCCGCGCTTTACCACCAGTACGTCGTGAAAGACCGGATTCTGGCGCGGATGTGGCCGCAGCGCTCGTGAGGATAGCCTGCTAGGGAATTGCGGGCGTTAGTCGCCTTTATTCAGATAGGCCACGCAATAGGTTAGAAGACCGGCGGTGGCGACAAATGAAACGGCGAGCCAGGTCAAAGCCCAGCTTGTGGACGCGACGTAGAGCATCATGAGTCGGGCTCCTACATTTCGTTGCCTATCAGTAACGGGCTCAGGCCGAAAAAGTTCGCCAGGCCGCCTAAAAAGCGTGTTTCAGGCTTCGCACGGCCCGTGCTCCCAGACGGCGGCGCCTGCGCAGGCGCTTGACGAGGTCGCGCAGGCGGCAGGTCGCGCGGTGCAGAATGCAGGTTGTCGAGGCGGACCGTTCTAGGGGGGTGGGGCATACCATCACTATTCTCACTTTCGAGGGTGTGAAAGCGTAACGCCCAGAATTCTGGTTTGTGCCCTAGGTCTTTTCTTTGAGATGTCCCTTGGCGTGCCATATCAAGCTTTCCGGCCGCTGCGAGCCGGACCAGTCCATCATATGCCGCGAGCAATACCTTATCCTGAGGCTGGGCACCTTGCGCGTAAACCACGCCCGCGCGGACACCATATTGAACTGGTCGTCAAACCACTTCGGAATGCCTGCCTCCTCGAAATGCAGGATGTAGGCGGCGAGAAAGTCGGTGAAATCGCGCCCCGTCGGCGCAACCGCCAGGAAGGCTCCGTTGATGGTCTGGTGAAGCCACGGATCATCCGAGCGGTCGTAAAGTACGATATCGAAATCATCCGGCAAGGCCTTAGTAATGTCGCCGTTTATGATGCTGTCGGTATCTACCAAAATGATCGTGCGTTCGACGTGATATTGAATTTGCGCGAGCCGCAGCCAGCGGCGCGGCGCGAACAGAATTTTATCGACAGGCCCCATCGCCTCGGTGGTCCAGGTCAGTCGATCTTTGGGGAAATCCTTGAAGGCATCCCTGGGCTGGAAGGCTCCGGGGTTCATCACGTGAAAATGGAAATCAGCTCCTGGACATTTTTCCAGCGCCGATGCGATCAGGCCTTGCGCAAAACGCGCGGCATAGTTTCCGTCGCCGCCGGCGTATAGCAGCGGCCTCGGCGTCTGATGCGGCAGGGTTCCGGCGAGGGCCGGCAAGGCCTTGAGCCGGGCCTGCAGGTCCTGCTGGCGATAGAGACTGTCGAATGCCCGCCAGCGCATGACATTGAGGCCTTCAACATCGAAGGAAAATGCACGTTCAGGATCGCCGGACTCCAACGCCGCCCACATTTTCATCGTTATGTATTTGGGATTGTCGTTGACGCTTTTGAGGATGCGCGCCAGGAAAGTCATGCTCGGCCGCCCTAGCGCCTTGGCCACGACCGCCGCGGACGCCAGCGCCTGCAGGTTGTCGGGCTCGGTCTCCAAGGCGGCGGCGAGGGCTGCTTCCGCCGCTTCGAGGTCACCCGCACGGTAGAGCGCATTGCCCAGCAGCATTCGCATGCCGGCGTTGCGCGGTACGATGCCGATGATCTGCCTATAGGCCGCGGCGGCGGCTCTGAAATCGCCGCGCTGGACTGACGTACGAGCGTCGAGCTCAAGACAGTGCAAAAGCGTCTTCTTGAGGTCGGTCCTGGCGGGTTCCAGCCCGAGAGCGGCGGCAAAGGTCTCTGCGGCCTGGGCGTATTTCTCCTGTTTCTGCAGGGCACTGCCCAAGGCAACGAGGCCATCAAGACTTTGCGGTTCGGTCATACGGGGCAACCATAACTAAGAGGCCCGGCGAGGTCCAACCATCGACCGGGCTGGCACGCTTTCTGCAGCTCTATGCGCAGGAGCAATGCGCGTCGCCCGCAGGCGGTGGAAACCCCCGGCGGAACGCGGTGAAACAAGCGCGGAGGTTAGAATGGCCGTGTCCAGCGTTAATAACCTGATTTCACTTCAGGAATCGCAGCTTATCCAGCTGTTGGCCCAGCAATCGGCCCGCGCCCGTACCGAGGGCAATGCGGAAAACCGCAAGGCTTGGCAGGCTGCCCAGGGTGCTGAGAGCGGGCAGAATCTGCCGGGCCAGCCCAAGGCACCGGGCATAAATGATCAGCCCGCCGCCGACGAACCCTTAGCCGCTTTCGAGCCTATCGACCCGGCCCTCAGCCCCGACAATATCAACGCGCTTCTGCTGGAGATGCAAACCCAGCAGGCCTCGCTTGATACCACGCTGCTGCTGGGCGGCAGCACCGCCGGCCCTGGCGGGCGCACGCTGGTGGACTACCTCACCAGCCCCGAGAATATTGCGGCCGATGCCGCCAACGATGACGGTGCCTTGAGCGGGACGGAAACGCTGGCATAGAGAGCCGCATACGATCTCTAAACCTGCGGATCCCAAGACCTCGCCCGCAAGCACGTGCATGAAAGCCGACCTGTTGACGATGACAGGTTGAGCGCCCCGCACGGCTGTGCCCTAGTTGCCCTCCTAAATGACCTGGGGACTGGCCTTTGCCGACATCGACCACTGAAGCGCCGCTGATTGTATGGTTCCGCAAAGATTTGCGGCTGGCGGATAATCCCGCCTTGAACGCCGCTGCCGAGAGCGGCCGTCCCATCGTGCCGCTTTTCATCCTGGACGACCAAAAACGCCCCTGGGCGCCGGGCGGCGCCTCGCGGTGGTGGCTGCATCATTCGCTGGCCGCCTTGCAGGCGGACTTGGCCAAGTGCGGCGCCCGCCTTCTCCTGCGCCGCGGTTCTCCGGCCAAGGTGTTGGATGAGGTGCTGCGCGAAAGCGGTGCCGAGGGTGTGCTGTGGAACCGCGGCTACGAACCCACCGTTATCGCGCGCGACAAGATCATCAAGGCCGATTTGCAGAAGGCCGGCAAACGGGCCGAGAGCTTTAATGGCACACTGCTGTTCGAACCGTGGGAACTGAAGACCCAGGCCGGGCATCCGTTCAAGGTGTTCACCCCGTTCTGCCGTAATGCCCTGCGGATGCAACCGCGCACGCCCTTGGCTGCGCCAAAAGCCTTAAACGGGTTTGCGGGCTCACTAACAAGCGACACGCTTCAGACTTGGACGTTGTTGCCGACCCGGCCCGATTGGGCCGGCGGCCTGCGGAAGGCCTGGACGCCCGGCGAAACTGCCGCCGCAGCGCTGCTCGATCAGTTCCGCGAGAACACCGCCGAGAGCTATCTCATAAGCCGTGACTTACCTGGCGAGGTCGGCACATCGCGGCTATCGCCGCATCTTGCCTTCGGCGAGATCAGCGCCCATCAGATCTGGCACCGTGCCAGGACCTGGGAGCAAGGCGCCGGCGTCACCGGTTTCGTCCGCCAGATCATCTGGCGCGAATTCTGCACCCACCTGCTCTATCACTTTCCGCAATTGCCGGAAGAGCCGCTGCGCCGCGAATTCTCGGCCTTCCCATGGCGCCGCGACCCCGGGTCCATCACCGCCTGGCAGCAGGGGCGCACGGGCTATCCCATCGTCGACGCCGGCATGCGCGAGCTGTGGCATACCGGCTGGATGCACAACCGCGTGCGCATGGTGGTGGCTTCGTTTTTGGTGAAACACCTGCTGCTGCCCTGGCGCGTTGGCGAGGATTGGTTCTGGGATACGCTGGTGGACGCGGACCTGGCCAACAACGCGGCCAACTGGCAGTGGGTGGCTGGCTGCGGCACCGATGCCGCACCCTATTTCCGCGTCTTCAATCCGGTTCTGCAGGGCGAGAAGTTCGACAAGAACGGCGCCTATGTGCGGCGCTGGGTGCCGGAAATTGCCGGCCTGCCCGACTCACTCCTCCACAAGCCGTGGGAAGCGAGCGAAGCGCAACTTCAGGCGGCGGGCATCGTAGCGGGACAAACCTACCCAGTCCCCATTGTCGATCACAAGACGGCGCGGAGCCGCGCGCTCCTCGCTTTCGCCGAACTGCGCAACGTCTGACGGCGCTTGCTTCAGCTGCTGGGCATCGCCGGCGTTCTGAGTCTCATGCACGACGTAGAACGAATCCTGACGCTTCGGCAGCGCGCCGGTGGACTTCAGCACCATGCCGTATTCTTCCAGCATGTCCTTGGGAAAGCGGAACTCCGGCGACGGCCGCGCGAGGTTGATGCAGGCAAAGGAATAGAAGCGCTCTCCCAACCCGCGGTGACGGAAGCGCTGATCCACCCACGAAAAGGGCGCAGCTCCCTTGCCCGGATCCAGCACCAGGAAGCCGACCAGGGTGCGGCCCATGCGGGCATGCACGACCATGGCGTCGCCGGATTTCAGATGGGTTTGCAGATTCTGCAGCCAGATGGTGGGATCGCCGGCTTTCTGCGCCTCGACGGTAACGCTGCTGACAATCTTTGAAATGCGCGGCAGAAACTCGTCCTGCCGCGAGCCGAGTTCGAGTTTGATCTCAGGCGGAACGCGGGGGCGCGGCTGGGAAGCGGTCACGATCTCTCTCCTTGAGTTCTTCTGGAGCCGCGGTCTTGTTCCCTTCTGGGCGCCACGGTCTTTGTTTGGGCTTTGACTGCAAGACTGCCCGCCAATGCTGAATCGATGGTTAATGGCAGGCCGTTTCGCGCCGGGTGTTGCGCCCCGACGGACACCTTGCATTACACCGCGCTACCACGGGCCTTTTGAGGCTGGTCCATGACAGCGGAACCGCCGTAATCTGCGCACGACCCGCTGGCCTCAAAGCCAGCGGAGAAAGAGCATTGGGGAGCCGTCATGCTGATCAATTGCATTGCCTACCAGGACGGGAAAAAGCTCGCCGATATCCCGATTCCGGAAATCAGCGATTACCTGGCCAAGCCCGGCGCCTTTGTCTGGGTAGCCTTGAAAGACCCCAGCACGGAAGAGCTCGAGGAGATGCGTATCGAGTTCAGCCTGCACGAATTGGCGGTCGAGGACGCGCGCGTCGGCCATCAGCGGCCCAAACTCGAAGAATATGGCGATTCAATTTTTGCCGTGATCCAGCTGGTCGAAATGGTCGATCACGAACTCAACGTCGGCGAAATCGACGTCTTCGTCGGCCCCAACTATGTGCTTTCGGTGCGCAACCGCAGCCAACGGAATTTTGTGGGTGTACGCGATCGTTGCGAGCGCGAGCCGCATCTTTTGAAACAGGGTTCCGGCTTCGTGCTCTACGCCCTGATGGACGCGGTGGTCGACCGTTATTTCCCGATCATCGACACGCTGGAATCCGACCTTGAAGCCATCGAAGAGCAGATTTTCTCGAAGGGCAATGCGCGCGCCAACACCGAACGCCTCTATGCCTTGAAGCAGCAGGTGATGGTGATGAAACACGCCGTGTTCCCGCTGATGGAGGCCGTCGGCAAGCTGTACGGCGGGCGCGTGCCGCAGATCTGCGTCAACAGCCAGGAATACTTCCGCGACGTCTACGATCACCTGTACCGGCTGAATTCATCGGTCGATGCGCTGCGCGATACCATCGCCTCGGCCATGCAGGTGAACCTGGCCATCGTCACCATCGAAGAGAATGAAGTCACCAAGCGACTGGCCGCCTGGGCCGGCATGTTCGCCGTGCCAACGGCCTTCGCCGGCATTTGGGGCATGAATTTCCAGCATATGCCGGAGTTGGAGTGGTACTACGGCTACCCCATGGCGCTGTTCACCATCGCCGGAGCCTGTGTATTCCTCTACTTCCGCTTTAAGAAGTCGGGCTGGCTGTAGCTAGCCTTACTCCGCCGCGCCTTCCATGGCCGCGCCTTCCATCGCCTTGGACAGCAGCATGTAAAGCTTGCCCATGTCCGAGGTTGAGAACGTCGTGGTCAGCACTTCGGCGCGGTCGGTGGCGCGGGCGTGCTTCACCAGCGCAGAGTATTCCTTCAGATAGCGCATGACGTAGCCGCGGAACTTCTCGTCGGTCTGGTACTTGCGCTGGATGGCTTCGAACTTCTGGCGGCTGAGCGTCTTGGTGATGTGACGCAGGAACACGCCCTGATCGCCCTTGTAGTAGCGCTTCCACAGCTCTTCTTCGACGCTCGGCTGGAAGATGCGGGCGATTTCGACCGCCATGCTCTGCAGCTGTTCGATGACGTAGGTAGTGTTTTCGAGGAACTTGCCGGTGTGGGCCTTATCGTGGGCCTCTTCCAGCTGCTTGGCCGTATCCGCCGCTTTGGTGGCGCTAGACATGAGGTTGTCCACCTGTTTGGCGAAGGTCTGGCCGGCGCGGCCCGTCTGTTCGGTGATGCCGTTGCTGGCTTCCACCAGGCTTTCGGCATGTTTGCGCAGGGTCTTGAGCACGACTTCAACGCGGTTGACGGCTTCGTCGGCGGACTTGCCGAGGGTGAGCAACTGCTGACGGAAGGCCTCGCCCTTGGCGCGCGTGCCCGAGGCAATCTTCTCCGAGGTATCGGAGAACTCGCCCAAGGACTGGCGCATCTTCTCGCCGGCGACGCTGACCTGCGCCGAGCCGCGATTGGTGGAGTCCTCGAAGTCGAGCATGAGTTTTTGCAATGAATCTCGGAAGCCGTTGAGGCGCACTTGCGCGTCGTCGGCTGCCGAGGCAACGGCGGCTGAACGCTGGCGCAGACCGTCGCCGACCACCGCCATGGTTTCGGTGGCATGGTTGGCGGCCTTGTCAATGGAGGCGACCTGGTCGTGGAAGCTGATAGAGGCGTCCTTGAGCTTGGCGCCGGCGGCATCGGCGGCGCTGCGCAGCGCATCCTTGCTTTCGTCGAGCGTACCCAGAACGGCCTGCATGTCCTTGGAAACCTGCGCGGCCACGGTGGACAGGGCCGAGACTTCGGTGCCGATTTCGCGGCTGACGTCCTTGGTCTTCGCAACGGAATGCGAAACGGTGTCCTGGACCTTCTGCGAGGTGGCTTCGAGGGACTCGCGAATGGATTCCAATTCCTTGGTGACGCGGGCCGACAGTTGCATGAGCTCGGACGAATTCTGCGACAGGATATCGGACATGGACCGCACGTGGGCCAGCACTTGTTCGGAGGTCGAGCCCATTTGGCGGGCCTGCTGGGCGAGCGCGGTTTCCGACAGCTTCACATGTGTCGTGAGCGTGTTAGCGGCCATTTCCAGTTCGTCGTTCTGGCGGCGCAGGGTATCGCGGATGGTATCGGCCTGGACGGCGGCGCGGCTGGCGGAATTGGCCAGCTGTTCGGCGTGTTCGCGCACGCGCACGCCGACGGTGTCGATCTTCTGGATGACGGTGTCTGTCACTGTGCCCATGACTTCGGCGCGGCCGATGGCGACGTTGGAGGCCTTCTCGAGATCGGCGGTGGCGCGGTCGAATTTCTCGGTGACCAGGCGCGAGCGCAGGCCAAATTCATCGGCGGCGGCGGCCAGGCGGGTTTCGACGCGCGTGGCGGCTTCGCCGACACCTTCGGCCTGCTTCTTGACCATGTTTTCGACGAGACGCAGCTTGGCAACGGCGCCGTCGGAGGCGGCATTGAGTTCCTTGGTCTGGATCGCCAGGGCCTCTTCGACGATCTTCACGCGGCTGAGCACGCGTTCCATGACCTGATCGAGGTTGGCGGTTTGCTGACCCAGGCGCATGTTGACCTTGGTGGCCTGGTCTTCGATGCGGTCGCCGGCGGCGGCGAGTTCGGCGCGCTGTTTGTCGAATAGGGCTTCGAGACCGTGGGCGCGGCTGGACAGGCGCTCGGTCATGTCGGTGATCGTGGCTTCGGCGCGCTTGGCGGCGTCTTCGACCTGCTCGGCATTGGAGGCAACAGCCTTGCCCATCTCGGCGGCATAGGCCTTGGCGGTCTCGCCAGCCTTAGCCAACGCCTTTTCTTGCTCGCCCAGCTGCTGGGCGATGGCGGCGCTCATGCCGCGGGCGCGTTCGGTGGCAGTGGACAGCGTGTTGACGTGGCCCACGAGCGTCTGGCCCATGCTGTTGACCTCGGAAAGCGTCTTCTGGCTCGAGGTGCGCACGAACTCGTGCTGGCGGCGCAAGGCGTCTTCGATCTTGAGATTCACGTCGGCGGCGGAATCGATGACCATCTGCAGCTTGGCCACCTGGTCGGTGACCGCGGCAGCGGCGGAACCGGCGCCGGCTTCGAGTTGGCCCGTGACGCTGGCCAGCTTCTCGGTGTCGCGCAGGAAGCCGGTCTGCAGCTTCTGCATGTTCTTGACGGCCGCATCGCTGGCGTCGATCAGCATGCGCGACTGAGCTTTGAGCGATTCCGAAATCGAGAAAACCTGTTCCTCGGCGTATTCGGCCGGATAGGTCAGCTGGGCCAAGTGATGGCGAAGGGCCGCGCTCTCACGGCGTAGTTCGCGGCCACGGTCGAGATAGGCGACCACCAGCCAGAGGAAGGCCATTGGCAGCATGAAGGTGGCCATGAAGCTGCCGAACTGGTCGGGCAGCAGGGTGAACAACTGGCGCCAACCGATGGCGGCGGTTATGTAGACCGAGAAGGCCAGCGACCACACGGCGGAGAGCACGATGCCGCCGGCGACAATCTGGCCGGACTCACGCCACCACCGGGCGAAGCCACTTTCTTCAATGTCGAGGGCGGCAACCGCGTCGGCATCCGCCGCTGTTTGAATAGTCGCGCGGGAACCGACGCCGAAGGGCGGGCGTTTGATGCGCGCCGCGCCGCGTCCGTTGGACTTCAGGGTAATTTTCGGCGCCGCGCTGTTGTGCGTTTCGCCGTTGGCCACTGCGTCGTCATGCTGCGTCATGTCGGTTCCCTCAAGCGTCCGTTTGCGGATCGCATATTCATCGCCGGGACTTCGGCGCAGGTCGCCGGTCCCTCTTCACCCGAATCGCGAGACTAAGAGGGGATGGTTAAGGATGTGTTGGGGATAACTATTCCGCGACGCGCGCGGCGGGGCGGAAAACGTCGTCGGTGATCTGCGCGGCGGCCTCGGCGGCAGCCAAGGACTTCTGCTGCTTTTCCCAAGCGCTAGCGTATGCACCGCCCAGCGCCATCAATTCCTGGTGGTTGCCGCGCTCGATGATCTCGCCGTCGTCGAGGACCAGAATCTGATCCGCATCGACGATGGTGGAAAGACGGTGGGCTATGACCAATGTTGTGCGACCGGTGCTGACCTCGCGCAAGTTAGCCTGGATCTCTTTTTCGGTATGGGTGTCCAGCGCCGAGGTGGCCTCGTCGAACAACAGGATCGGCGCACCCTTCAGGATCACGCGAGCTATGGCGACGCGCTGTTTCTCGCCGCCCGAGAGCTTGAGGCCGCGCTCGCCGACCTGGGTCTGGTAGCCGTCGGGCAAGCCGGCGATGAACTGATGGATGTGGGCCAGCGTCGCCGCCTTGGCGATCTCATCATCGGTGGCGTTCGGTTTGGCGTAGGCGAGGTTGTAACGGATGCTGTCATTGAACAGCACCGTGTCCTGCGGCACGACGCCGATGGAGGCGCGCACGGTGGCCTGCTGGACGTCGCGGACATCCTGGCCGTCGATCTTGATGCTGCCGTTGGCGATGTCGTAGTAGCGAAACAGCAAACGGCCGATGGTCGACTTGCCCGAGCCAGTGGCGCCGACGAAGGCGGTCATCTGACCCGGCGAGACGGTGAACGACACGTTCCTTAGGATCGGGCGGCGCGGATCATAGGCGAAAGTTACATTCTCAAACTTCACTTCGCCGCCCGATACCGCCAGCGGCAGTGCGTTGGGCTTGTCTTGAATCTCGGGCTCGACGTCCATTAGGTCGAACATCTTTTCGATGTCCACCAACGACTGCTTGATCTGACGATAGACGAAGCCGAAGAAGTTGAGCGGCTGGGACAGCTGCAGCATGTAGAGATTGACCAGCGTGAAGTCGCCGACGGTCATAGTGCCGGCCAGCTTGCCCATGGCGGCCATGGCCATCAACGCAGCCAGGCCCGCGGAAATAATCAGAGCCTGGCCGACGTTCATCAGCGCGAGCGACGACTGTGTGCGAACGGATGCGGTTTCGTACTGGCCCATGACATGGTCGTATTCGCGCACTTCGAGGTCTTCGTTGCCGAAGGTCTTGACCGTTTCATAGTTCAGCAGGCTGTCGATGGCGCGGGTATTAGCCTTGTTGTCGAGGGCGTTGCTTTCGCGGCGGTGCTTGAGGCGCCATTCGGTGACCAGGCTGGTGAAGATAACGTAGATGACCACCACGAAAAGGGCGACCAGGCCGAACCAGATATTGAAGGCCTTCCACAGGATACCGAAGACCAGCGCCACTTCGAGGAGCGTCGGCAGCACGTTGAACAGCGAGATCGAGACCAGGCCGTCGATGGCCGTGCAGCCACGCTCGATAGACCGCGACAAGGCGCCTGTGCGGCGCTCGAGGTGAAAGCGCAAGGACAGGCGGTGCAGGTGTGCCAGCACCAAGGAGGCCGAGCGGCGCACCGCGCGCACGCCGACCTTGGCGAAAATGGCATCGCGGAACTGGGCAAAGGCCTGCCCCAAAAAGCGCGCACCGCCGTAAGCCACAATCAGCGCCAGGGGAATGGCGAGGACGGCATTGGCGGGATCGGCGGGCGCCAGTTCGTCCACCGCCTGCTTGAGGTAGATGGGAGCAAAGACCGTGGCCACCTTGGCCAGCAGGATGAACGCCAGCGCCAGAGCGACGCGGCCGCGAATCTCCAGCGCGTCGGGCACGCCCCGTGCCGGCCACAGGAACGGCAGCAGGGATTTAATCACCTGCCAATCGCTGCGTTTACGCGTAGCTTCGGCCTGTTCCGGGGCGTAACCGCCGCCGTGCCTGATCACCGGGAATTCTCCATATGATGGGATTAGCGCGGATAGAGATGGGGGTCCAGGACACTAACCACAACCAGCCCAGCATAAAAAAGGCCAGCAGCTAGCTGGCCTAACCCCAAGAATTGTGTGCGTAAATTAAGCGGTGACGGCCGTGCCGCTGGCCTTCTGGATGGCGGCCTTCAGGACCGCCGCCGCTTCGGTATAGGCAGCGATCTGGGCGGCCTGTTTGGCGGCTTCGGGGTTCGGGTGCTTGTCGGTAGTGTCGGGCGATGACTGATCGGCGTCGGTCTGGGCGACCTTGTCGTAAATCTTGACCTCGCCGCTGCCGTCCTCGCTGACGGTCGTTGTCGTCCTGGTGTCGGCTTTGGCGACGACTTTCGGCTGCACCTCGGCAGCAAACTTGCCGACCACGGCTTCCACGCCCTGGCCGTAGAACTTCTTTGGCGCATCGACGACGCCCGTCGCGCCGCCATTCGCTGCCACAGCGGCCGCATGGACCTTCTTGGTGCCTTCCAGGTCGGCGGGGCGGAAAAGCTTCTTTTCGCTGGCCGGCGCGGCGACCGCCTCCGGTGTGCCAGGCACTACCGGCGTAGGCGCATCGGCGCTTTGGGCAGTGGGAGCATCCGCCACCACGGTCTGGACGACGTCGTCGGTTTCCTTGGCGCCGCCAATACCGGCAAAGGTGAACACGCCTTCGCGCGCCACGCCAGCACGGGCGGCTTCGATCAAATCGACTCGGCCGTCACCGTTGGTATCGAAACGCTGCAGAATGTCGGGGGTGCCGACGACTTCAGAAGGCGTCAGGCCCAGATCGATGTGTTTGATCTCTATGCGCGCCTTGGACGGACCCGAAACCGGCTCGGGGCGCGGCTGGGGTGTCGGCGCCTGCTCCTGGTGACGGTTCACCGGGTTCTGGTCGTCGGAGGAGGTATTGAATTGCGGAAGATTGTCGGTCTGCGGCTCGACATTGACCGGCGCGGTATCGGCGGTGGCAAAGCCAGCATCAATACCATTACGCTCAACGGCAAAAGCCTGCTGCCGCGGGGCTAACAGGTCGAGCTGCTGAGATGCAGCGATAGAGTTGACCACTTCAGTCATTTCATCGCCTTTCTGGCCGACGAAATCATTCAGCACGAGTTTTGTGCAGGGTGTTTATAAGCGAAAGGCCAAGAAAAAGCAAGGCTCCAGCATCTAAATGCTTGCCACGACTGATTCATAAGCTATTGAAAAGTATAGATTTGTCTAAAGGTTTAATTGTGGGGTCGAAACTGATATGGAGATTCCGAGGCCCCTATCCTCGGAAAATGTTGACTTTCGACCCCGATTCCGGGCCCGAGTCGCATTTCGAGATGTGGCATTGTAGGGCGGGAGGAAAACACCAATGACCAGATTGCTGACTGTCGCGGCCATCCTCGGCGGACTTGTCCTTGCGGGCCTGCTTGCCGGGCCTGGTGGTCTATGGCTGGGGCTAACATCGGCGGCCACGCCCGCCCAGGTGGGGGACCTGACCAAGTTCGATAGGGCGGCCCACCGCACCGACCACGACAGCTTTTTCCTCGCCCCAACCGACATGGTCAAAGCCGACGCCAATGCGCCGGTCTTTCAACTCACCCTTGAGGACCTGCAGGCCGCGTGGAAAGCTCTCATGGCCGCACAGCCGCGTCTGACCCAGGTCGGCACCAGCCTCAACGGCATGCAGATCGACTATGTGCAGCGTTCGGGAGTCCTGCGGGCACCGGACCTCATAACGGTGCGCTTCATTCCGCTGCGCAGCGACCCCGCAACCATCAGCTTTTCCACCCTGGCCGTGTACAGCCGCGCCTTGACCGGCCTGACCGGGGCGGGCTCCAACGCGGCGCGGGTCAGGGCCTGGCTGGGACAGATTCCGGGCGGGCTAGAGCAATAAGCCGAAGCCGGGCAAGGGGTTTGCATCACCCCTGGCTTTTCATTAAGACCACACGCACATATAGGCTTCCGAAAGTTTCAAGGGTCTGTCCATGTCCGCCCCCGTCATTTCGAAAGAGCGCGCCAAGACTATCGCCGACCGCACGGCAGCGTTGGAAGCCGCGCTGGAGAAGCGCGTGCTGGTTCTGGACGGCGCCATGGGCACGATGATCCAGCGGCACAAGCTCGATGAAGCCGGCTATCGCGGCAGCCGCTTCGTCAATCATCCGAAGGACGTCAAGGGCAACAACGACCTGCTGATCCTGTCGCAGCCCGAGATCATTTTGAACATCCACCGTGCTTATCTCGATGCCGGTGCAGACATCATCGAGACCAACACCTTCTCCTCGACCAGCATCGCCCAGGCCGACTACGGCATGGAAGCGCTGGTCTATGAACTGAACGTCGAAGGCGCCAAGCTGGCCCGGCAGGCGTGCGACGAGTACACCGCCAAGACGCCAGATAAGCCCAGGTTTGTCGCGGGCTCTATCGGGCCCACCAACCGCACGGCCTCGATCTCGCCTGACGTCAACGATCCCGGCTACCGCAACGTCACCTTTGACGAACTACGCAAGGCTTTCCGCGAACAGGTCGAGGGCCTGGTGGCCGGCGGCGCTGACCTTCTGCTGGCCGAGACCATCATCGACACTTTGAATGCGAAGGCCTGCCTGTTCGCCATTGACGAGTTCTTCGAAGACAGCGGCATTCGCCTTCCGGTCATGATCTCAGGCACCATCACTGATCAATCTGGGCGCATTCTTTCGGGCCAGACGGCGGAAGCCTTCTGGAACTCGCTACGCCATGTGAAGCCGCTCTCCATTGGACTCAACTGCGCCCTGGGGGCCGCACAGCTGCGCCCCTACGTCGCCGAATTGAGCCGCGTCGCCGACGTGCTGATCAGCGCCTATCCCAACGCTGGCCTGCCCAATGCCTTTGGTGAATACGACGAAGACCCGCACACCACCGCTGGGCATGTCGGCGGCTGGGCGAAAGACGGCCTCGTCAATATCGTCGGCGGCTGCTGCGGCACCACGCCTGACCACATCCGCGCGATCTGCGAGAGCGTGACCGGCGTCAAGCCGCGCAAACCGCCCACAGTCTCAACGGCCATGCGCTTATCGGGCCTCGAACCTTTCCAGTTGGTCTCATGAGCGACTTATCGTCGGGCGAAACCAAGCCCACCGCCACCTTCGTCAATGTCGGCGAACGCACCAACGTCACCGGCTCGGCCAAGTTCAAGAAGCTGATCCTATCCGGCGATTTCGAAGCCGCGCTGGATGTGGCACGCCAACAGGTCGAGAACGGCGCGCAAATTATCGACATCAACATGGACGAAGCCATGTTGGACTCCGAAGCCGCGATGGTGAAGTTCTTGAACCTCATCGCCGCCGAGCCCGACATCAGCCGCGTACCGGTGATGATCGACAGCTCCAAATGGTCGGTTATCGAAGCCGGCCTGAAGTGCGTGCAGGGCAAACCCATCGTCAATTCCATCAGCATGAAGGAAGGTGTGGACGCCTTCATCGCCCAGGCCAAGAAAGTGCGCCGCTATGGTGCCGCCGTCGTCGTCATGGCCTTCGACGAAAAGGGCCAAGCCGACACCGAAGAACGCAAGGTCGAGATCTGCACCAAGTCGTACAAGATCCTCACCGAACAAGTGGGCTTCCCCCCCGAGGACATCATCTTCGATCCGAATATCTTCGCGGTCGCCACCGGCATCGAAGAACACAACAACTACGCCATCGACTTCATCAACGCGACGAAGCGCATCAAGGCGACCCTGCCCCACTGTCATATCTCGGGCGGCGTTTCGAACATCTCGTTCTCGTTTCGCGGAAACGAGCAGGTGCGCGAGGCCATGCATTCGGTGTTCCTCTATCACGCCATCAAGGCGGGAATGGACATGGGAATCGTCAATGCCGGCCAGCTGGCGGTATATGAAGACATTCCGCCCGAGCTGAAAGAGCGTGCCGAGGACGTCATCCTCAACCGCCGCCCCGACGCCACCGACCGCATGCTGGAAATCGCCGAGAAGTACAAAGCCGGCGCGGGTGCCGCCAAGTTCGCCGACCTCACCTGGCGCAACGCCGACGTCAACAAACGCCTGGCCCACGCGCTGGTTAATGGCATCACCGACTACATCGATGCCGATACCGAGGAAGCCCGCGCCAATGCCGAAAAGAGCGGCGGTCGTCCGCTGGACGTCATCGAAGGACCGCTGATGGACGGCATGAATGTCGTCGGCGACCTGTTCGGCGCCGGCAAGATGTTCTTGCCGCAGGTGGTCAAGAGTGCGCGCGTGATGAAGAAGTCCGTGGCCTATCTGATTCCCTACATCGAGGCGGAAAAGGCCAGGAACGCCGCCCTCGGCATCGTCGATGCCAGCAAGAACAACGGCAAAATCCTGCTCGCCACCGTCAAGGGCGACGTGCACGACATCGGCAAGAACATCGTCGGCGTGGTGCTTCAGTGCAATAATTATGAAGTTGTCGATCTCGGCGTCATGGTGTCCTGCGCCAAGATCCTGGAGGTCGCCCGCGAGGTGAAGGCCGACATTATCGGGCTTTCTGGCCTGATCACGCCAAGCCTGGATGAAATGGCCTATGTGGCGCGCGAGATGGAGCGCGAAGGCATGGCCGTGCCGCTGCTTATCGGCGGCGCGACCACGTCCAAAGTCCACACGGCGGTGAAGATCGCGCCAGGCTACAGTAAAGCGACGGTCTATGTGCCCGACGCATCGCGCGCAGTGGGCGTCGCGGGCCAGCTGATGTCGGCGCAGAATCGCGATACCTACGCCGCCGAGGTGAAAGCCGACTACGCCAAGATGCGTGAGGCCCATGCCCGCCAACAGCAGGGCAAGAAGCGGCAGTCTCTGGCCGCTGCCCGCGCGAACAAAGTTAAAATCGACTGGAAAGCCCATACGCCGGAAAAACCCCGCGTGATGGGTCTGACGGTGTTCGACGATTACGACCTCGCCGAGTTGACCCGCAACATCGACTGGACGCCCTTCTTCCAGACATGGGAACTCAGTGGCCAGTATCCGGCTATCCTGGAAGACAAGGCCGTCGGCAAGACCGCGCGCAATCTCTACAACGACGCCCAGGCTATGCTGCAGCGCCTGATCGGCGAGAAGTGGCTCACGGCGAAGGCCGTTATCGGCTTCTGGCCAGCCAACAGCGTCGGCGACGACATCGAGCTTTATACTGATGCCAGCCGCACCCAGGTGCTTACCACCCTGCACAGCCTGCGCCAGCAGATGTTCCGCGAGAATGCCCGCGCCAATATGGCATTGGCCGACTTCATCGCGCCGAAAGATTCAGGTATCGCCGATTACATCGGTGCCTTTGCGGTGACGTCCGGCCTGAATCTCGAAAAGAAGGTCGCCGAATTCGAGGCCGACCACGACGATTACAATTCCATTCTGGTGAAGGCACTGGCCGACCGCCTGGCCGAAGCTTTTGCCGAACGCATGCATCAGCGCGTGCGCAAAGAGTTCTGGGCCTATGCCACCGACGAGACGCTGTCGAACGAAGATCTGATCGCCGAGAAATATCGCGGCATCCGTCCCGCGCCGGGCTATCCCGCCTGCCCCGACCATACGGAAAAAGCGCTGCTGTGGAGTTTGATCGCGCCGGACAAGAACGCCGGCATCACGCTGACCGACAGCTACGCCATGTGGCCGGCGGCGTCGGTGAGCGGGTTCTACTTCGCCCATCCCGACGTCGAATACTTCGGCGTGGGTAAGATCGAGCGCGACCAGGTGGAAGACTATGCCAAGCGCAAAGGCATGACAGTCTCGGACGTGGAGCGTTGGATGGCCCCGAGCCTCAATTACGATCCGGGCCAGGCGAACGCGGCGGAGTAGTTAGTTCCAGAACAGCGTCAGGATACTGCCCGACGCCAGGCCGGCGCCGATCATGGCCGCGACCGTCACCACGGCGAAGCGCCCCCAGGAGCCCGCGAGCGCCGGTGAATGGGCCCGCGGCGGTTTGCGGTCGGCGACGAATTTCAGGAACGAGCCGGCGCTGGCACCGATGAAAATCCCGGCCAATACCATGGGCCAGCCCACGAGGCCCGACGACACCGCGAACATCGCCACGGCAAAACCCAGAAGCCCGCCGATGACAAAGGCACCAGCTGCAAAAGGCGCGTTGGCGCGGGCGATAACCCAGGACCGCCGCCGCCGCCACCGCGCGACAACGGCGCGGATGGCCGGATCCTGGGGTGCGGCGCCCCATGCCGTGACTTGATCCTTGATGGTGCCCACAGCGTCGGCCAAGTGAACGGCGTCGCTGAGCACCGTGGCGGCGATGACGCGGAAGGCCGGCGCGCTGACTTGCGCGCTCGGACGCGGCAGAACAACGCCCAGCAGATAGCCGCTGACCTCATCCTCGGCGATGAAAAAGTCCCGCGCACCGGCAGGGGCTATGTGATGGGCGCGCGAAAACCACCAGGATTCCGCGGGGCTGCCGTCGGGATGATTGTGCGGCTCCGCATCCTCCCAAATCAGGAAGGGCGGACTCTCCAAGGGTGGCAGAGACTCTGCACCAGACACCCGTTCACCTCGACCCGATTGCGACAAGGTCATGGTGTAGCGTTCTGGGACTAAAGTGCCAAGTCCTAGGTGGCGAACGCGGGTGGCTAAAGGTTAAGGCGCGGCCGGCAGCGTGAAGTGGAAGGCGGTACCGGCATCGCGCGTCGAATCGACACAGATGGTACCGCCGTGGCGCGTGACGATGTCGCGGCAGAGATAAAGACCAAGACCCGTCCCGCGTTCACCGCGCGTGCCGGGTGCCGAGACGGTGCGGTCTAGTTCGAACAGCGTGGAAAGGGCCGCGCCCGACATGTCGATGCCGTCATCGCGCACAGTGATGCGCACCATCGGCGCCTCGTTTTCGATCACGCGTGTCGCCGACAGCTGAACGACACCGCCGTTGCGCGAGAACTTGATGCCGTTAGAAACCAAATTGCGAATGACGATGCGCACCAGGGGCTCGTCGCCCATGGCCTCGATGTCGCCGATGCCATGGGCGATGGTTACACCCTTGGTTTCGCCCATGTGCGCGAGCGGCTCAAGGCTGCCGGCGGCGACCGCGGCCATGTTCAGCGGCGAAAGCTTCAGCGCACCGTCGCGGATCTGGAAAGAGGCCCAGGCCAGCAGATTGTCGAGCAGGTTATGCACGCCGACGGCGGACTCGCGCACGATCTGGGCGTAGCTCACCGTCTGTCCATGGGACAGCTTGCGGGCATTGGTGACGAGCAGGTCGGCGAAGCCGATGATGCTGTTAAAGGGGCTGCGCAGATCGTGGGCGATGATCGAGAACAGCTTGTCCTTCTGGCGGACCATCTTCTCCAGCTCCGCGGTCTTTTGCCTGAGTTCTTCCTCGCTCACGCGCAAAGCCTCGGCCTGCTGCTCGACGCGCGCACGCGCTTCGCGTAACTCGTTTTCGCGCTGCTTGGCCGCCGTAACGTCCTGGGCTGTCGCGATAAAGCGCGCGAGCTTGCCCTCGTGGTCGAAGATCGGCTGGCCGATCTCGCGGATGTCCTTGAATGCGCCGCTGCGCGCTTTCAGGCGGTATTCTATTTCGTAAGGCTTGGCGTGGGCGAGCGCCTCGATTAACGCAGCGCGATAATGATCGCGGTGTTCGGCGCCGACCGCCGACGCCAACAGGCTCGGATGGCTGAACTCCTGCATGAAGGTGCCGGGCGCCAGATCGTGCAGGCGCGCCATTTCTTCCGAACAGAAACTGAGGCTGTCGGTCTCGCGGCTCCACACCCAGTGGCCGAGGCGAGCCAGTTGGGCGGCGAGATCCAGCATCTCGTTCTGGTCCTGGATTGCGCGGATGGCTGAAAAGGCTTCGGTGACGTCGGTGATGACGCCGAACAGCGCCACCACACGCCCAGCCCCGTCGCGCTCGGACTGGCCGGTGCAGACAATGGAACGCCAGGCGCCGGCGGCGGCAGCAATACGGCAGTCGAAGTCGAATTCGGCGGTACCGGCGACGGCGGCATCGACGATCTGCTCGATGCGGCTGCGGTCGTCGGGGTGACAGAGGGCGAGCACGCTGCGCAGACTGGGCGTGAACGTCGCGGGGTCGAGGCCGAAAATGCGGAAGAACTCCGGCGACCAGGTCTCCTGCCCGGTCACCAGATCGGCGTACCAGTGACCCATGCTGCCGACATTCTCGGCAAGGCTCAAAAGGTGAGCGTTGTCGGCACCCGCCGCACGCGGCGCATCTAAAACAAGCGCGCGCACCGACGGCTGCGGCGTCCCACTCGTGGCGACCCGTGCAGCCGCCGGCTCCGGCGTTTTTTGCGTAAGCGTTGTCTTTGCCATCAGTCCCTAGGTCGGCCAAATGGTTTTTACTCAAAATCAATTATAGCGGCGTTCGCCCTGGGAAAGAAAGGCTCAAGCGTATTCCGCCAAGCCCTTCAAAAAGCCTAGGTTTTTCAAGACGTCAGGCTTGGGACGAGGCCTTGCACCGCTGGGGAACACCTGTTAAAACCCGGCCCTCACGTGCGCCGGAATCGCCGACACGATTCCATGATCATGGCTGCGGGGCCCTCGCGGGGGCGTAGTTCAGTTGGTTAGAACGTCGGCCTGTCACGCCGAAGGTCGCGGGTTCGAGTCCCGTCGCTCCCGCCATTTTTCCCTGAGTCAGATCAGCAACTTAGCTGACGACCTCTGTTCCTCTCCGATCTCCAAAAGCCGTGTCCGTCACAGTTCTGGCACAGTGGGGAGATCGCATGGCCTCAATTAGTCGCCGGTCATCGGGTCTTGGCAGGCCCAAGTACCTTTAGCCGGACTCCGGCCTCTCAGCCGTACCATCCGGATGCGCAGCGTTGGGCAAGCGGAATTGAGAACCAGGTAGTGCGGTGATTTGCCAGCGTAAGGGTGGCCTGCTTGGTTGAATGGAGTCAACGACGCGCCGCTTGGAGGTGCGAGAGCGTTACTGTGCTTCTGGAGGGTAGCAGCATGCGCTTCGCCTTGTTCTTCGTGTTGATATTATTGACGTTTGGAGGGCCGGCGCTTGCTAACCAGTTTGACGACGCGCTGGCGGCCCACCGGCGCGGCGACTTTCTGTCAGCACTACGCATCTACTTCACGCTAGCGACCGAGGGGCTGGCGCTCGCGCAGTACAATCTAGCGGTGTGATGTATGCGCGCGGCGAAGGCGTAAGCCAGAGCCACCAGGAAGCCGCCAAATGGTATGAAAAGGCCGCAACCCAGGGCAACGTCGAGGCGCAGTTCAGCTTGGCCACGCTTTACGCTACCGGCCGTGGCGTCGCCAAGGACGAGGCCAAGGCGGCTGGCTGGCTGCGCAAGGCTGCCGACAAGGGTGATCCCGGCGCGCAGAACAGTCTCGCCATAGCTTACGACACCGGACGGGGAGTTCCGCTTGACCCAGAAGAGGCGGTCAAGCTGTGGCGCAAGGCCGCAGGCCAGGGCTTCACCGCAGCCCAAAGCAGGCTGGGTGTGATGTACGAAAAGGGGCGTGGCGTGGCGCAGGATCCCAAGGAGGCGATGCGCCTCTTCCGGGCCGCGGCCGCTAAAGCATATCCAGATGCCGGAATGAACCTCGGACGCATATATGCCGAGGGCGTCAACGTTCAAAAAGACCTAGTGCAGGCCTATCGCTGGTTCTGGAGCGCCGCGCGCCATTACCCGGTCAACGATGTCATGTCGGCGTGTACCGCCGAGCAGAAATGCAAGGCTTTGGCGCGCGAGATGACGCGTGAGAAGGTGGGAAGAGCGGAGCGCCAGGCACGCCAAAACGATCCCCGGCCGCACTGACGGCCTGATATCTTTGATTTGAATCAACGCCGCGCGCCGCCGAATGTCCTATAATGGTGTGATAGCGTCTGTCAATTCCCAGCAATACAAGAGAACGCATATGGTCGAGATCCCACTCTATGGAACCGCGAAAGCCGTGATGACACGCACGGTATCGACGGTTACGCCCGATACCACCATCCGCGACGCGGCAAAACTGATGTCCACCGCCCGAGTCAGCGGCCTTCCCGTCATCGACACCGAAAACCGCGTGGTCGGAATCGTGACGGAAAAGGACCTCCTGCGCAGCCGAGTTGAGGACCAGAAGCGGGAGGCATGGTGGTTGAACCTGCTGGCGGAGGGCGAGAAGCTTGCGCCCGACTTCGTCGCCTATGCCCGCGCCGGGAACGACATTGTGCGCCGGATCATGCATACGGACATTCTCACTGTCACGGAAGAAACACCCTTGTCCGAAATCGCCGTTATGATGGTGGAGAAGGGCATTAAGCGCTTCCCCGTTGTCAAGGATGGGAAGCTCGTTGGCATCGTCAGCCGTGGCGACCTTGTGCGCGCCCTGGGCCAGCGGCAGTCTAAAGACAACATCTTTTAGCGGGGTGGGGCGGCGTTCGCCGCCCCGACTTTACTTTCGAAATATCGCCGGCCAACAGCCGCGATCCGCCTTGTTCAACGTGCCGGGCATGAGCTTGAAGCGCTAGCGCGCCTCGGCCGCGAACTGTGCCAGTCGCACCGGCAGCCGAGCCTCACTTGGGGTTCGCTGGGCACGGGTAGCTTTCCATCAGCGCGATGGCGATAGCGGTGTATTGGTCTTGCAGCGCGACTTTGGGGTATTCACGACGCCGGGGCCCCTCGAAGATGTTGCCGCCGGCAATCTTCTTGCCCCTGAGATTTCCGGCCCGGCCCGAAGTGCCGCAGCTCAGTTCGAATTTTTCGTAATAGGGTTCAAGTTCGCTGTAGGGCACGCCCCAATCCTGCAGCTGCATGTCTGCCGCAATCAGGCTCGTTCCGTATTTATCCTTGGTGCGCTTGAGCGGCTCGTGGTCCCATTCCATCCACCGCCATGTCGCGCCGTTCCAGTGAACGCCGGCGCCGCCGACGCCTTCGCCCGGTAGGAAGGAGCCGAGCTGGCGCATGGGCAGCGCGGTTTGCGCCGCGGTGTTGCAGAAGGTGATGGTTTCGCGGGTGACGTCCTGCATCAGATCGAAGCGCACCGCGGAGCGAAGTTCATCGTCCTTCGTGGGCTCGGCGAAATCGGGGCTAGTGTCGCGCGGGGCCCCACGCTAGAGGGCGACGATCTTCAGCCCCGTGGAGGCCAATTCCTTGGCAACGATGCCGCCGGTGAAGCCAAAACCGACGATAACCACATCGACCGACTTGAGTTTGGTTACCATGACACGCCCCTCAACTCAGATCCTTGATGCTCTTGGGCTCGACGACTTAGGGCTTGTTGCGGAACTCCTCGATCTTGTCGCTGTACATGCCGCTCACGCCCGGAAAACCGATCATCTTCCAGGAGCCCCTTGCCGCGGTTCCCGCCGTAGATCGGGTCGCCGAAATAACCCTCCATGGTCAGTGCCAGCAATCGTGCGAAAAACGCGGCGGCCGGAACAGTCGCAAGCTCGACCTTGCCGCCGCGGATCAAGTCCGACGGGTTCATCGGCAGTTGATAGCCTTGCTCCGGCGTGCCCTCGGCAAAGGGTCCTTGCAGATAAAGCCTGGCGCCTTTGCCAAAGCCGCCGGCCAGCTGTCGATCAATATATGTCGCAACTCCCAATTCCAGCGCGCCCGGACCTGTTGCATCGGACGGGACCAGAGTATCGACCGCGGCCTCGATAAACAGCGCCTCGAAATAATTGAAGAAAATGTAGCCTGCGGGAGGCGGCGCATCCGCCGGCGCGGCCGCCGGCATGGGCATCGTCATCGGTTTCTCGGCCGCCGCCGACACCGCCGCCAGGGGCATTGTCCCAGCCACAGCACCCGCGGCACCTATCGCTTTCAGAAAAGCCCGGCGATCAGACGTCTTGTCTTCTGAATTGCTCATGACACTGAGCCCCCGAGCCCACTCCATCTCAAACTGCACCACTCTCGCATCACGCGTGTCCGCTGAAGATAGTCAATTTTCGACTGTCGTCCGTCAATTTGGGCATAGGTCTTGGTCAACCCGGCTTATATGATCTGTGTTCGTTTTAGCCATAGATCAGGGCAAGGCCGGACAATGAGCATGAGCATCGCGGCGCGTGGTCTAATAGGCATGCCGGCCCTCCTGGTGGTGCCGCAGTGAGCCGCGACGTCGTCTTTGTATCAGGCGTGCGCACCGCCATCGGCACGTTCGGCGGCAGCCTGAAGGATGTTGCGCCGACCAAGCTGGGGGCGGCCGTCGTCCGCGAGGCGGTCAAGCGCGCCGGCGTGGACGGCGCCGAAGTCGGCAGCATCGTTTTCGGACATATAATCAATACCGAGCCGCGCGACATGTACATGGCGCGTGTGGCCGGCGTGGAAGGCGGACTACCCATCGAGACGGCGGCGCTGACCGTCAACCGGCTCTGCGGTTCGGGCCTACAGGCTATCGTGTCGGCGGCGCAGCAGATCATGCTGGGTGATGTCGACATCGCCGTCGCGGGCGGTGCGGAAACCATGAGCCGCGCGCCTTACATCATCCCGGCGGAGCGCTGGGGACAGAAGATGGGCGACGCCAAAGTCATCGACATGCTGGTGGGCACCCTCAGCGATCCCTTCGGCCATGGCCACATGGGCGTGACGGCCGAGAACCTCGCGGTCAAGTTCCAGGTGACGCGCGATGAACAGGATGCCTTTGCCCTGCAAAGCCATCAGCGCGCCGCCGCCGCGCGCGAGGCGGGGTATTTCAAGGACCAGATCCTGGCTTTCGAGATCGACAGCAAGAAGGGCAAGGTGGCCTTCGACCGCGACGAACACATCCGCACCGACGTCACGCCCGACAACCTGCGGACGCTGAAGCCGGCCTTCAAGAAGGACGGCACGGTGACGGCAGGCAATGCCTCGGGCATCAATGACGGCGCGGCGGCCCTGGTTATGATGGATGCGGCGACAGCTGCAAAGAAGGGGCTTGCCCCCCTCGCCCGTCTGGTCAGTTACGGTGTCGCCGCTGTCGAGCCCAGCGAGATGGGCATCGGTCCGGTGCCCGCCGTGCACAAGGCGCTGGAGAAGGCCGGTCTGAAAATTTCCGACATGGACGTGGTAGAATCCAACGAGGCCTTCGCGGCGCAGGCATTGGCCGTGGCCAAAAACCTGGGCTTCGATCCGGCCAAGACCAACCCCAATGGCGGCGCGGTCGCGCTGGGCCATCCCGTGGGCGCGTCGGGGGCGATCATCACCATCAAGGCGATCTATGAGTTGAAGCGCACCGGCAAGCGCTATGGCCTGATCACGCTGTGCATCGGCGGCGGCCAGGGCATCGCCGCGGTGATCGAGAACCTGACGTAATGCGTACCAGGTACGCTTTATTTATACGTCACGGCCGCCCATAGGCCGACGCGTTTGGCGTCGACGGCCGCGAAGGTTTTCTTGAAGGCAGCCTTGTCCTCGACCGTGGCGGCGACGAGCTTGCCGAGATCAGCGCGCGTGATGGCGGTCAGAACTACTGGCGTGGTTTCCGTGAGCGACGGTTCGCTGGGCTGCGGACTGAGCTTCGCCAGCAAACCGGGCCGGACGATGGTGTAGTCGAGGCCACTGGCTTTGAGATGATCTTCGGCCGCGGTCTTGGCGGCGAAGTAGCCCTTCATGAACCATTTCTCGGCGAAGGTCACATACCAGGGCTGCACAGCATTGCTGTCGCCGGCGCCCAAGGCACTGACCAGGATGAAGCGGTCGAGGCCGGCGTTCTTGGTAGCGTCGATGACATTCTTGTTGCCCTCGACATCGACCTTGTAGTCGCCGCCGCGTCCGCCGAGGGTGGAAATCACGGCGCGGAAAGGTGCGGCAGTGAAAGCCTCTTTCACCTTTTCGGCGTCCAAGGCGTCGCCCTCGACGATGTTGATAAAGGTGGTGTTCATGGCCTTAAGCGCCGAAGTGTCTGACGACGCCCGCGCCATGACCGTGACGTGTTCGTTCTTGGCCACCAGCGCCTTGACGATCTCGAGGCCGACGCCACGCGTACCGCCGAATACCAGAATGCCGCCGGCGCGCGGCAACGAGTCGGCCATAACGCTAATGACGGGCGAGGCCTTGGGTGGAGGAGGTTCTGTCGAATCCTGCGCAGCGGCGGCGCCCGCAAAAATCGCCAATAGGCCAAGGAGCATTATGCGTAGCATCGTCACAGCACCTTCATGGCGAGACAGGGAACATCATGCCTACAGAATAAGCCGGAATCCCACAAGCAGAAGCGTCGCCGCCAGGATTAAACGAAGCACAGAATCGGAAATGCGGCCGGCGACATAACTGCCGATGACAATGCCCGGCAACGAACCAACCAGTAGCGAGGCCAGCAGCATCCAGTCGACGCCGCCTAGGAGCCAATGACCGAGGCCGGCGAGCAGCGTCAGCGGCACCGCGTGGGCGATGTCGGAGCCGACGATGCGGTTGAGCGGATAATGCGGATAGAGCGCAATGAGGGCGGTGACACCCAGAGCGCCGGCGCCCACCGATGTGATCGAGACCAGGACGCCCAGCGCCACGCCCACAACAACCGTGAGCACAGCCGTGCGCCGCACGCTGAGCACACCGACGCGCGCGGCATAAGCCCTAAGGACCTGCTTGTTGAAAATCAGCACGACGGCTGTCGCCAACAGGGCCAGACCCAACATGAGCGTGATGACGGCATTGACGCCGCTGCTTTTGATATCGAACCGGCTCATGAGCAGAAGAGTCACGACTGTCGCGGGTACACTGCCCGAGGCCAGCCGTCCGACCACGCGCCAATCGACGGTCTTCGCAAAACCGTGGAAGAAAGTGCCGCCGGTTTTGGTTGCGGCGGCGTACAGCAGATCGGTACCGACCGCAGTCGCAGGATGGATCCCGAATAACAGTATCAACAGCGGCGTCATCAGCGAGCCGCCGCCGACGCCGGTCATGCCTACCAGCATGCCGACGGCAAGACCCGACAGCGAGTAGAGCGGATTGATCTGGGCGAGGAAATTCATGGGGGTGGACGGCGCTATTTTTTAAGCGCGTCGGCCAGGGTTTGTTTGTCGAGGATCGCCGCCGAGGCGTCCCGCACGCTGCGCATGATGCGCCGGATGGAGCAGGACTTCTCGTCCTCGCAATCGTCGCATTTGCGGTAGGCGGTGAGGCTGGCGCAGGCCAAAGGTGCGAGCGGACCGTCGGTGATACGCACGATTTCGCCGAAGGTGATCTTATTCGCCGGGCGCGCGAGGCAGTACCCGCCATTCTTGCCGCGCTTGGCATGCAACAGGCCGCGCTTCTTCAGGTCGAGCAGGATCAGTTCCAGGAATTTTCGGGGCACCTTGCGCTGCTTGGCGATGTCGGCCACCAAGACCAGATCACCCGGCTTGGACGCCGCCAGCATGGTCATGGCGCGGAGCGCGTATTTGGAGCGTTGCGATAACATCTGAGATTCCCGATCTGATGGCCGGACAATAGCCGGGAGGCGGGAATCGGAGCAAGCGAGCTGACGCGCAGCGCTGAATTAGGCGTCAAGTCTCTGGCAGGCTTGGCGATTTGGCTATTTGGCGGGGAAAACCCGCGCCGTGCGGGCGGCCACCATCACCTTCTGGCCGGCTTTCAGCGCCAGTTCCAGATAGCGCTGGCGCGGCAACTCGGCCTCGATGAGATGGGGGATGCCCGCCATCTCCAGCTCGATGCGCGCTGTCGGGCCGGCCGCCGCTACGTGACGCACAATGGCCGGCTGGGCGCTGGCGTTGTCGGTGAATTCGATGTCGTGCGGTCGCACGTAGGCATGCCCTGCTACCCGGCCGCTTGGCACATGCGTGCCGTCTTGGGTCTCGGCGGTGACTCTGGCGCCCCAGATGTCGACGGCGCCGTTCTCGATCTGGCAGTCAAGGCGGTTCACGTTGCCGAGAAACTCATATACGAACGGCGTGGCCGGCGTGTTGTAGACCTCTTCCGGCGTGCCCACCTGCTCAATGGCGCCGTGGTTCATGACCACAACACGGTCGGCGAGTTCCAGGGCTTCTTCCTGGTCGTGGGTGACGAAGATGCTGGTGAGACCCATCTCGTCGTGCAAGCGGCGCAGCCAGCGGCGCAGTTCCTTGCGCACCTTGGCGTCGAGCGCACCAAAGGGCTCGTCGAGCAACAAGACGCGCGGCTCGATAGCAAGCGCACGGGCCAGGGCGACACGCTGCCTTTGCCCGCCGGACAACTGCGACGGATAGCGCCCTGACAAGTGATCGAGCTGTACCAACGACAACAGAGTGTGCACGCGTTTGACGATGTCGGCATTGGCCATGCGCCGCTCGCGCGGTACGACGCGTAGACCAAAGGCAACGTTTTCGAGCACGGTCATGTGTTTGAACAGCGCGTAGTGCTGGAAGACGAAACCGACGCGGCGCTCGCCGACGTGACGATCGCCGGCATCGGCGCCGTCGAACAGGATGCGGCCCTCATCGGCGAACTCGAGACCGGCAATAATCCGCAGCAGCGTGGTCTTGCCTGAGCCCGAGGGGCCGAGCAGCGCAACGAGCTCGCCCGGATGCACTTGCAGGCTCAAGCCCTTGAGCGCCGCAAAGCTGTCGAAGCGTTTGGTGATCTGGTTGACTTCAATGACCATGGCGGCTTCTTACACTAACCCCGGGACGCGGCCAACTCGTGGCCGTAGCGCCATTCGAGGCCGCCCTTGGCGAGCAGCGTGACGACGGCCAGCGAGGCCAGCAGCGAGGCGACGGCGAAAGCAGCCACCATGTTGTATTCGCTGTAGAGGATCTCGACGTGCAGCGGCATGGTGTTTGTGACGCCGCGGATGTGGCCTGAGACCACCGACACCGCGCCGAATTCGCCCATGGCGCGCGCGTTGCACAACAGCACGCCGTAGAGCAGGCCCCACTTGATATTGGGCAGCGTGACGCGGCGGAAGGTCTGCCAGCCGTCGGCGCCCAGCGAGCGAGCGGCCTCTTCTTCTTCCGTACCCTGTTCCTGCATCAAGGGGATCAGCTCGCGGGCCACAAAGGGGAAGGTCACGAACATCGTGGCCAGGACGATGCCCGGCACGGCGAAGATGATCTGCACGTCCATCGACTGCAGCCAGGGCCCGAGCAGCCCTTGCGCGCCGAACAGCAGCACGTAGATCAGGCCGGCGATCACCGGCGAGACCGAGAACGGCAGGTCGATCAGCGTGATCAGCACGCTTTTGCCGCGGAACTCGAATTTGGCGATCGCCCAGGAGGCGGCCACGCCGAAGATGAGATTCAGCGGCACTGAGATGCCGGCGGCAATGAAGGTGAGCTTCACGGCTGCGAGGGCAATCGGGTCTTTGATGGCATCCACATATGCGCCAAAGCCCTTGGCAAAGGCTTCGCTGAAGACCGCCACCAGCGGCAGCACGAGGAAGGCGGCGATGAACACCATGGCCAGACCTATCAGCACAGCGCGCACGGCTACGCTTTCCGTCAGTGCGGCGACCTTGCCATCCGTATGTGCCCTGCCGAAGGCCATGATTTTATGCCTCTGCGGAGCGCAGGCGGCTCCAGCGCTGCAGTACGTTGATGGGCAAGAGCAGCAGGAACGAGGCGATCAGCATGGTGCTGCCGATAGTGGCCGCACCGGCGTAGTCGTACTGCTCGAGCTTGATGATGATCAGCAAGGGCGCGATTTCGGATTTCATCGGCAGGTTGCCGGCAATGAAGATTACCGAGCCGTATTCTCCCAGGGCCCTGGCAAAGGCCAACGCGAAACCAGTGAGCGCTGCCGGCATGATCGACGGCGCGATGACGCGCTGGAATGTCTGCCAGCGGCTGGCCCCCAGGCTGGCAGCGGCCTCTTCGACGTCCTTGTTAAGGTCCTGCAGCACCGGCTGGACCGTGCGCACGACGAATGGCAAACCGATGAACACCAGTGCCACCACCACACCCAGCGGCGTATAGGCGACCTTGATGCCGATGGGGTCTAGCAACCTGCCGACCCAGCCGTTCGGCGCATACAGCGTCGCGAGCGCGATGCCGGCCACGGCCGTGGGCAGCGCGAAAGGCAGATCGACGAGGCCGTCGACCACGCGTTTGAAGGGAAAGCGGTAGCGCACCAGGATCCAGGCGACCAACACGCCGAAGAATAGATTGATGACGGCGGCAATGAGTGCCGCCCCGAAACTCAGGCGATAGGCGGCGAGCGCGCGCGGCGCTGTGGCCGCGGCCCAGATCTGTGCCCCGGTGAAATCCATCGCCTTCAACACCAGGGCCGCCAGCGGCAGCATCACAAGCAAACCCAGATAGAACAGCGTGAAGCCCATGGTCAGGCCGAAGCCGGGCAGCACGCTGGGCTGACGCCAGAAGGCGCGCCGCACGCGGGCGGGCGGGTTGTCGTCGAACACCGCAGGAGCGTTGTTGGCTGTGGAGGGACGCATCTGATCCTGGTCGAAAACAAAAGGGCCGCAGGGTTATAGCCGGATTACAGTTTGGGCTCAGTGATGAATCGGGGCCGAAAGTTTATCCCCTTGAAGACGTTGACTATTCCCGCGTTTGGCCCGGTTGGCGGCGTGTTTATCCCTACCCTTTAACTAGACTTCGATCCCCGGCCCAGAGGATTTTCGTAACCGGCGCCGGGAGGAGAATATTCTCCTCCCTGGGTGCTGCTCGATGGAAATCCCTGCTAGGCGGACCCCCAATATAAAGGCCGCCACAGCGGATGCCGCGGCGGCCTTAGCGCAAACCTCTGAGAGAGGCGGGAGGAGCTTTAGAAGCTTGCGCGGAGTGTGACACCAAACGTGCGCGGATCACCAAGCTGAGCAGAAATCAGGCCGGTGCTGCCGGAGGTCACGGCGAGTGATTCGAAGTAGCCTTTGTCAAAGGCATTGCGGATCCAGGCAGATAGGTCGAACTGATCAGTGCGGAACCCGACCCGGAAGTTGTGGATCGCATAGCCCGGGACATCGGTGTAGATGGACCGCGACGCGTTGGACGAGAACTTCGAGCGATAGCTGGCGTCATATGCACCATAAACCGCGCCATCGAGCTTCAGGAACTGAGCGGGAATATTGTATTCGCTGCCCCAGGAAAAGGACCACTTGGAAATACCTGGCATCCACTGACCGGAGACATTGCAGTTCGCCGGGCTGTTGGCGCCGGGCGTCGCCGCCGGGCCCGGGGGTGTACCCGTTCCGCCGCCGGCCAACTCGGGCGGGCAAGGCGCGTTAGTGAAGCTCACCCACTCGTGGTCGGTGAAGGCGCCGCTCAGATAAGCGCTTAACCGGTCGATCGGACGGACGGTCAGGTCTGTTTCAATGCCGCGTACACGGGCTTCTTCAGCGTTGGCTAGATAGCCGCGCAGAGTTGTACTGCCGGCGACGTTGCTGACCACGCTTGCCTGGAAGTTTTTGATCTCGGTCCAGAAGCCGGTGACGTTGAAGGTCGCTGCGCGGTCCAACAACTGCGTCTTTAGCCCGGTTTCGAAGTGATCAACCCGTTCCGGACGGATGCGGGCGACGTCCAGCTGCGGCGCGCCGTTCGCCTGGGCGGGCACGCCGTTTAGGTTGATGCCCCCGGTTTTGAAGGAGCGGGCGTACGTAGCATAGGCGTTGACGTCGTCAGTGACCTCATAGGCGAGGTTGAGGTCATAGGACAGATTCCAATCGCTGAAATCGGCCGTGAAATACTGCGAAGCCTGTACCCCGCGTTGGGCGGCAGTCCAGGGGTCGGTGTATGAAGCGCTTGTAGGATCGCTGCTGACAACGACGCGCTGGCCGAGCGAATTCGTGCCGGTGACGACCGAGTCATAAAGGCCCTTCTTCTTGTCGTAGTTGACGCGTATGCCGGGCGAAATCGTGAACCGATCAAATGCTTTCCAGTTCACTTTGCTGAAGAATGCCGCGCTGGTGTTGTCGAGACGAATGTCATTCAGAGCCAGCTGGCCATTCAGCACCGCCGGATTGTTCGACAATGCGCTGGTGGGCGCCAGCAGCCATGCACTTGCCGCCGATCCTGATTCCTGGATGCCTTTGGTACGGATTTTTTGCGTGAAGCCGAAGAGGCCTGCAACAGCGTTTATCTTTTCGCCTTCGTAGTTATAACGCAGTTCCTGAGAATATTGGTCCTGCTTCGTCGGGTTGTTGACCTTCGTGTACACAGGCAGACCCGTAAAGTCGCGATCGTTCGCCGGACCCCAATCCCAATAACGCCACGACGTAATCGACGTGAGGGTGCCTGGCCCGACTTTCCATTCGGCCAAGGCCGAGGTGCCGCCCATTTCGTTGCGCGCGGCAAGCGCAGCGTCGAGGTCGGTCAATCGATCAAAGGGATTGGTGCTGGGAACCTGATAGCCGGGGAACCGCGCGATCAGAGCGGCGTATTGGCGATTCAACGGGCGTTGGGTGGTTCCAACCAACGCATAGATCTGACCGCAGCAAATCGGGTTCTGAAGGTTGTAGTCGCCGGAGAAGGTGATTTTCAGGTCGTCGCTAACATTCCAAAGCACCGAAGAGCGAACTCCAAGGTTGTCCTGAGAGTTGATCTGCGTGTTAGTCTTGACGTTATAGATGGTACCGCGGCGATCAGTGTTGGAGATGCTCAGGCGCGCCGCGATGGTGTCGGTCAGCGGGCCGGAAATCGAAGCCTTGCCCTGTTTGAAGCCGTAGTTGCCGAGCGAGACTTCCGCCTTGCCTTCGAAATCAAAGCTGGGCGGACGGGTGGTGATGTTGATGGCGCCAGCGGTGGTGTTCTTGCCGTAGAGCGTGCCCTGGGGTCCACGCAATGTTTCGATCTGCTGCACATCGACGAAGTCGAGCGTCGCCGAGGCGATGCGGTTGTAATACACTTGGTTGATGTAGATGCCGACACCCTGCTCGAAGCCGTCGTTGGTCAGGCCGAACGGCGCGCCAAGGCCACGGATATTGACGAAGGTGTTGCGCGGATTGGTCGAGAAGAACTGCAGCGTGGGTTGCAGCTGCGTCAGCCGGTTGAGGTTGAAGATGCCCTGCTCTTCCAGGGCCGCGCCGCCTACTACGGAAATGGCGATCGGCACGGCCTGAACGTCTTCCTCACGGCGGCGGGCGGTCACGGTTACTTCTTCGATGGCGCGCGGGGCCGCGGGAGCGGCGGCGGCGGCGACTTGCGTGTCGGCGCCGGTCGCATCGTCGGCGAAGCTCGGAACTGTCCACAAGGTCAGCATGGCCACGGAGCCGCACAATGCCTGCTTGAGCGAGGGGCGAAGGGGGCTGATGCGCAGGCTGTGCGCCGTGGCGATGGAAGCGGACATATTGTATATCCTATTGTCTATCGACTTAATGGGTATTTACACGAAGAGCGGGTAACTTCGGCAGAGGCCGGATCAAGGCGCCTGATCTGGTCTGCCAGGCCGCGGGTTAGGGTTGATATATCTTGTCGAACACGCCGCCGTCGTCGAAGTGCGTGCTCTGGGCTTTTTTCCAGCCGCCGAAGACTTCGTCGACGGTGAACAGCTTGATATCGGCGAATTTCACCGGCGCGCCGGCGGCGGCTTCGGCCGAGCGCGGTCGATAGTAGTTCTTGGCGATGATCTTCTGGCCTTCAGGCGAGTAGAGGTAGGTGAGGTACTCGGTAGCCACGGCTTTGGTGCCGCGCGCATCGCTGATCTTGTCGATGACCGCGACCGACGGTTCGGCCAGGATGCTGACCGAGGGCACCACTACTTCGAACTTGTCGGCGCCGAATTCCTTCAAAGCGAGGTAGGCTTCGTTTTCCCAGGCAACGAGAACGTCGCCGAGACCGCGCTGGGCGAAGGTGATGGTTGAGCCGCGGGCGCCCGAATCCAGCACCGGAGCGTTCTTATAAAGTTTGGCGACAAACTCCTGCGCCTTTGTTTGGTCGCCGCCGTTCTTCTGCAGCGCGTAGCCCCAGGCGGCGAGGTAGTTCCAGCGGGCGCCGCCGCCGGTCTTGGGATTGGGCGTAATGACGGCCACACCCGGCTTCACCAGATCATCCCAGTCTTTGATGGCTTTCGGATTGCCCTTCTTCACCAGGAAGACAATCGTCGATGTATAGGGCGCGCTGTTGTCGGGCAGGCGCTTCTGCCAGTCGGCCGGCAGCACCTTACCTTTTTCGGCGATGACATCGATGTCGTAGGCCAGCGCCAGCGTGACGACGTCGGCCTTGAGGCCGTCGATCACCGAACGCGATTGCTTGCCCGAACCGCCGTGCGACTGCTGGACCGTGACGGTGTCGCCGGTCTTGGCCTTCCAGTATTTGGCGAAGGCGGTGTTGTATTCCTGATACAGCTCGCGGGTGGGATCGTAGGAGACATTGAGGATGGTGACATTGGCCGCATGAGCCGGGCGGCCCAGGCCGAACAGGATCAAGAGGACAAAGATGAAGGCCCCGAACGCCACGAGGTCGGCGAGCCGTTGATTGAAGGCGGTACGAACATGGGACGTCATGGCGGCAGGGCTCCTGGTGGCGGGATCGCGGTCTTGAACCGTCCCCATGATTCTCAGCCGGCCCGAGTTTGTCGCCCCCCAATTCCCCGCTATTTCGATAGAGATACTATTTTGGGATTTTATGCTCCCAATTCCCTACTTAGTAGATAGATTTATATCTGTATGTCCCATCTCGGTGACGTTACAGAGAAGATTTTAAGCGCCTTCCCATATTGCGGCAATCTTCGCCCGCTGCTTTTCATCGGGGATCGGACCGCGTCCGGCAGCGAGGTTTTCCTGCATATGCTTGGGATCGAGCGTCGAGGGAATGGCCACGGTGACGGCCGGATGGCCGATGACGAATTTCAACAGCAACTGCGCGTGGGTTTCGACGCCGAGTTCTTTCTTCGCCCACTCCGGTACTTGTTTGCCTTTGACCGCCTGCAGCGCGCGGCCGCGCCCGAGCGGCAAAGCCACCAGCACCGCGACACCTTTGTCTTTAGCCGCCGGCAGCAGGCGCTTTTCGGCGCCGCGCATGTCGGCGGCATAGGCGAACTCGATGAAGTCGAGGCGGTCGAGGTATTTCTCCAACTCGTCCTGGCGATCGCTTGTGTCGGAAATGCCGATGTAGCGCAGCGCGCGGCCCTTGTTCTCTTCGAGTACCGGCAGCTGGGTATCGATGGCCACCATGTTGTGGATGAACATCAGATCGACAATGTTGGTGCGCAGGACCTTTAACGAATTGAGGATGGAAGCCTCGCCGGCGGCCTTGGTCTGTTCGGCGTATTTGCTGGCGATAAAGGCCATGCCGCGTTTGCCCGTGGCAGCCAGGGCATCGCCGATGACCTCCTCGGAGTCCCCGCCGGTGTAGTTCGCGGCGGTATCGATGACCTTGCCGCCGCCGTCCAGCAGCGTCGTGATCACCTGGGCCTGGCCGGCGACGGCTTTAGCGTCCGTCTTGCTCATGGAGCGCGTGCCCAGACCGATCACCGGCAGTTTGACGTGGCCTTCAAAACTTTTCGGCACCGTGCGCAGCGCCAGCCCGGATGCCTCCGCAGCAAAGGCCGGCATCGCCTTGACGAGCGGTGCGGCGGCGGCAACGGCAACAGCCGTCGCAGCGCCCTTCAGAAAGGCCGCGCGCGTGACAGCGTGGGCTGGGCGGGGTTCTTTGGATATGGGGGCCATGGCAGTCCTCAGTTTTGAATGGGAAACACCAGACAATGACGTTCGCTACGGTCGGATTCCTGGGCCGCATGGGTCAAGTGAAACATCGTAACGCCGTGTCACAATGGCTTGGCGACTTGCGCACCTTGGCGCAGCGGCGGCCTCGACCCCATAAGCGGTGACCGGTAAGGGCATTGAAAAGGCTTATATTTCTTCGCTCTGCACGAGATTAAATAGCTGTTATCCCGATTTGCGCGCCGCCCTGCCCGGGGTAACATTGCCCCCAGTCGGGGGACGCCACGCAACGCCCTTCACGCTATTGTTCATCGGCACTCGTTCGATGGGCGCATCTTCATTGGCACGAAAGGCCTTCAGACCTATGACCGTCAGGATTTCCCGCTTGCTGCCCGCCGTGGCATCAGCGATTGCCCTTTACGCTTTCACGCCGTTCACGCTGCCCAGCAGCGCCGCCGACATCACTGTGCCGATGAACAACGGCATGCCAACGCTGGCGCCGCTGGTCGAGCGCGTGACACCCGCCGTCGTCAACGTGGCGGTAAAGTCCAAGCTGGACATGGAAGACAACCCGCTGTTCAAGGACCCGAAGTTCCGCCGCTTCTTCGACCTGCCCGACAAGCTGCCGCCGCAGGAGCGCTCGTCGGTCGGCTCGGGCGTCATCATTGACGGCAAGAAGGGCTACATCCTCACCAACCACCACGTCATCGACGAAGCCACCGACATCGTCATCACCCTGAAGGATAAGCGCACGTTCACCGCCAAGGTCATCGGCGGCGACAAGGACACCGACATCGCGCTGTTGCAGGTGGATGCGCAGGACCTGACCTCGCTGCCCATGGGCGATGCGACCAGCATGCGGGTCGGCGACTATGTGCTGGCCGTCGGCAATCCGTTCGGCCTTGGCCAGACCGTGACATCGGGCATCGTCTCAGCCCTGGGCCGTTCGGGACTGGCCATCGAAGGCTATGAAGACTTCATCCAGACCGACGCCTCCATCAACCCGGGCAACTCGGGCGGCGCGCTCGTGAACCTCAAAGGCGAACTGATCGGCATCAACACCGCCATTATCGGGCCCGCCGGCGGCAACGTCGGTGTCGGCTTCGCGGTGCCGACGACTATGGTGAAGTCGGTGATGAACCAACTCATCGCCTACGGCGAAGTCCGCCGCGGTCAGATCGGCGTGCAGATCTCCGACCTGACGCCGGAGTTGGCCAAGAACCTCGGCATCGACCGCACCGAAGGCGCGTTGATCGGCGCGGTAGTGAAGGGCTCGCCGGCGGAAGCCGCGGGCCTGAAGGCCGGCGACGTGGCGATTGAGCTGGACGGCAAGCCGGTGCGCAGCAACACCGACTTACGCAATCGTATCGGCATGATGACCTTGGGCACCACAGTCAGCCTCACCGTCATTCGCAATGGCGGCAAAAAGGACTTCAAACTGACGATTGGCAAGCCGCCGCAGCAGACGGTTGAAGCCAAGGCCGACGACCGGCCTGCTTTGATGGGAGCCACCTTCAGCAACACCGACCCCGCCGATAAGAACAAGGGCGTGAAGGTGTCCAACGTCGAGCGCGGCAGCCCGGCGTTCCAGTCCAACCTGCGCCCGGGCGACATCATCGTCTCCGTCAACCGCAAACCGGTGGGCAACGTCGATGAGTTTACCGAAGCCATGAAGAACTCCGAACGCCAGACCGCCCTATTCATCAAGCGCGGCGGCGAGGACATCCTGGTGATCGTGCAGTAACGCAACGGACACAGGCTAAAGCTGAAACGGCGCCGCCCGCAAGGACGGCGCCGTTTTTCTTTGCCGACCGTTTTTGCGGTGAGCGCAACCTTTCCTCGTCGCGGCGCAGCGTTTACGATGGGTAATATTTTTCGGGGGCAGCGCTTTTGAATCCATCCACCGACACCCTGAGCAAGGTCCCCGCCGTCACACTTGGCTTCTGGGCGATCAAGATCCTGGCGACGACTTTGGGCGAGACCGGCGGCGACACCGTGTCGATGACGATGGACCTGGGCTATCTCACCGGCAGCGCGATTTTCCTGACGGTATTGATAGTGCTCGCCGCGCTGCAGATCGCGGCCAAGGCGTTTCATCCGGCGCTGTACTGGGCCACGATCATCGCCTCGACCACCGCCGGCACCACCATGGCCGACTTCGCCACGCGTTCGATGGGCGTCGGGTATCTGGGCGGCTCGATGATTCTGTTCGCGGCGGTGCTCGTTCTCCTGGGTTTGTGGTACCGCACGCTTGGCTCGATCTCGGTTGATACCGTGACGACGCCGAAGGTCGAGGCCTTCTATTGGGCGACCATCACCATGTCGCAGACCCTGGGCACCGCGCTGGGCGATTGGGCCGCGGCCTCCGGCCTTGGCTACGACGGCGGCGCAGTGGTGTTCGGTGCCCTGCTGTCGGTGGTGGGCGCTGTCTATTTCTGGACCAAGATCTCGCGCGTGCTGCTGTTCTGGACGGCCTTCATCCTGACACGGCCTTTAGGCGCCACCATCGGCGACTACCTCGATAAGCCGGCGGAAGACGGCGGGCTGGCCTTCAGCCGGCCGCTGGCGTCGGGCGTGCTGGCCGTGCTGATCATCGTATTGATCGTCGTGATTCCGCAGCGGGCGGGGCGTCACCCAGGCGAGAGCGCCGCACCGTGAGCTTGGTGCGCGCGGCTATTGTGGGCGCTATTTTCCTGACGGCGACGCCGGCCTTCGCCGGCCCGCCCTATGTCACCGATGACCCTGAACCTACGCCCTACAAGGAATTCGAAGTTTATGCCTTCGCCGCCGGCACGCACACCCAGGCCGGCAACCAGGGGGCGACAGGCATCGACTTCAACTACGGCGGCTTCGAGGACGTGCAACTCACTGCCGCCCTGCCGCTGCTTTACGAGAAAGAGCGCGGCGCCGCGGCCATCGGCGGCATCGGCAATATCGAACTGGCGGTGAAATACCGCTTCCTGCATCAGGACGAGGTCGGCATCGATGTGGCGTTTTTCCCACGCGTGTTTCTGCCGAGCGCTTCGCACCGCCTGGGCGAACAGCACGCGTCGGTCTTGTTGCCGCTGTGGGCCGCGCGGGAATGGGACGACTGGTCGGCTTTCGGCGGGGGCGGTTGCGTGCTGCAGGGCGGCGGCGGCAAGACCTTCTGCCTCGGTGGCGCGGGTCTGACACGCCAGATTCTGCCCGCCCTGCAGATTGGCGCGGAGATCTACCACGAGACGGCGGATACGGCGGGCGGCGATGCCTCGACGGGCGTCGGATTTGGCATTCGCTACGACGTCAACGACACCGTGCATGTCATCGGATCGTCCGGGCCCGGTCTTGAGCATGCACGCCAGACGAACCAGTATTCCTGGTATACGGCGATCCTGTTCACGTTTTGAGGCGCATGATGGTGTTTGAAGTCCTATCACGGTGATACTATGATATCACACGTTCATATCGGCATCACCGACTTCCCGCGCGCTTTCGCTTTTTATTCGTCCGTGATGGAAACGCTGGGCCTTCAATTGCGATTCGAGAACCGCGCGCAGAAATGGGAGGGTTGGAAATCGCCGGATGCAGCGCGGCCCCTGTTTCTGATCGGGCTGCCGTTTGACCGCGAAGCTGCCACGCCAGGTAACGGACAGATGGTGGCCATGCTGGCGTCGAGCCGCGCTGCAGTGGACGCGTGTTATGCCGCGGCAATCGCGGCGGGCGGACAATGCGAAGGGCCGCCCGGCTTGAGGCCGCACTATCATCCTGATTACTACGGCGCTTATTTTCGCGACCTCGACGGAAACAAGCTGGGTGTCTGCTGCCACACTTCGGCGTAGACAGCGGCCCATAGCGGAACCTTCTGGAGGCTGTCATGATACGCACACGCCACGTTCTCATTGCCGCCGCGGCTATTTTGGCGTTAGGGGCAATTGCCTTTCAGCTGGTCGTTCCCGGGCTTTCTGTGGCGAACCAGGAGCCGCCGCTGCTGGAAGTCAAAATCGCGACATGGCTGCTGCATCAAAGTGTGCCAGAGGCAGCAAAGAAGGCAGTCAATCCCCTTGGCAAAGACGCAGCCGATATCACGGCCGGGCGCGATCTCTTCCGCCAGAAGTGCGAAATCTGCCATGCCAACGACGGCGGCGGGCACACAACCATTGGTGCCGGCCAATATCCGCGGCCGCCGGCGCTGCGGGCGCTTGTCCCGTCGCTGTCGGACGGCGAGATTTTTTATCACATCCGCAACGGCATTCGGAACACCGGCATGCCGGCCTGGTCCGATCCCGACCGGCAAATTTGGCAAATGGTTTCCTATATCCGCACGCTGCCCGCGACCGCGCCGCAAGCCTTGGACATTGCACAGGTAGTGGCGCAGCCCGGCCCATCGAAATCAGCGGAGTATGTGGGATCGGCGGCCTGTAAGTCCTGTCACGCCGAAGTCTACGATCGGTGGAGCAAGACCAAGATGGCCAATGTCGTACGGGACCCCAAGGAACATCCCGACGCGATCATTCCCGATCTGTCTAAACCCGATCCGCTAGTGACTTTCACCAAGGATGATATCGCGCTCACCTACGGCAGCGGTTGGAAACAGCGGTATTTCAAGAAAATCGGTGACGACTATTTTCCATTCCCCGCACAGTGGGATGTCACGCACAAAATCTGGCGGAAGTATTTCGTCGCGGATAATACCGATTGGTGGGTACCGTTTTATCCCAAGGACAATTTCCAGCGGCCCACCGGACCGCTGTGCGACGGCTGTCATTCGGTCAACTACAACATCGAAACAAAAGCCGTTACCGAATGGAACGTGGGTTGTGAGCGCTGTCACGGCCCGGGTTCCGAACACGTGAAAAACCCCGTCCTGAGGAATGTTCTCAACCCCGCGCGCATGGACTACGTGCATGCCAACGATACCTGTATTCAGTGCCACTCCCAGGGTCAGCCGCTCAACAATCCCATCGCCGGCAAACATTACGACTGGCCCGTGGGCTATCAGGTCGGCTTGAACCTCGCGGATTTCTGGAAACTGGAGGAGCATAAGCTGGGGGAGACGACCTTCACCCACTTCGCCGACGGCACGGCGCACAAGAACCGCATGCAGGGCAACGATTTCGTACAAAGCCTGATGTACGAGCGCGGGGTGACGTGTTTCAGCTGCCACGACCCCCATGGCACCGACAACACGGCCATGCTGCGCAAAACGTCGACCGAAACCTGTCTAATGTGCCACGGCCCCAACACCCAGAACGGACCGCATACGGTATCCCTCGAAGCGCATACGCACCACAAAGCCGGCAGCACCGGGAGCGAATGCGTGGCCTGTCACATGCCCAAGGTCGCGCAGACCATCGCGGACGTGAATGTCAGCAGCCACACCTTCCATTTTGTGACGCCGACCGCCACGGACGATTTGAAAATCCCCAACGCCTGCAATGTCTGCCACACCGACAAGGATACGGAATGGGCAAAGAAGGGACTTGCGGCCTGGACTGACCGCTCACCCTGGCGCATGGCGAAGTGACGCTACCCTAGAACGGATCGGCCACCATCATGCCGCCGTCCACCACAATCACCTGACCGGTGATGTAGCGCGACGCATTGGAGGCGAGGAACACCGCCGCGCCGGCGATGTCTTCGGACTCGCCCAGGCGGCCCAACGGCGTGCGGGCGATGAAGTCCCGGCCCTTGTCGCCATCCCACAGCACGGATGAGAACTCGGTTTTGATAAGGCCGGGGCAGATAGCGTTGACGCGGATATTTTTCGGGCCCAGTTCCACGGCGTAGTTGCGTGCCAGCTGGATATCGGCGGCCTTGGAGACGGCATAGATGCCGATGTTCTTTGAGCCCATCAGGCCGGCGACGCTGGAGAGTAGTATGACCGCGCCGCCCCCGGCCGCCGCCATACCGGGGCTGACACGATTGATAAGATGGATGCTGGCCTGAACGTTGGCGCCCATGACCTTGTCGAAGGCCTTGTCCTCGAGGGCGGACATCGGGCCATAGGCCGGGTTGACGGCGGCGTTGCAGACCAGGGTTGAGACCGGACCGAACTTTTTCTCGGCTGCGTTTACCAGGTCTTCGCGCTGCTGTTTGTCGGAAATATTGCAGGCGATAGCCGCCGCGATGCCGCCCGACGCCGTGATTTCGGCGACCACGGCTTCGCAGGCGTCGATCTTGCGGCTGGTGACCACGACTTTCGCCCCGGAGGCCGCCATCATCAGCCCGATGGCCCGGCCGATGCCCCGACTGGAGCCGGTGATGAGAGCCACTTGGCCCGTCAGGTCGAAAAGTTTGGTGCTCATGCAGCGTCCCAAAATCCAAGTTGGGCCAAATCCAAGATGGGACTATAGCCAAAGTTTAGGCATACTGCGAACGGGGGAGCGATAAGGGATTTGATATAATGCGATCATTCTCTGCCGCGCGTATCGGCGCGCGGATCTGCCTCGTCACCACCTATATGTGTGCAGCCACGTTGTGTGCCGTCCCGGCACGGGCCGAGGTCGAGCGCATCGAGGTGCTGGAACGCACGCTGTTCGCAGATGGTAAAGCGTTTGGCAACGTCGGGCCCTATGAGCGCCTGCGCGGGCGGCTGTATTTCGCCGTCGAGCCCGCCGCCGCCGAGAACCAGAGCATCGTCGATATTCGCCTGGCACCACGTGATGCCGCCGGCCGCGTCACCTTCGCTGCCGATTTCATTCTGCTGAAGCCGCTGGACGCCGCGCGCGGCAACAGCCGGTTATTGTATGAAGCGCCCAACCGCGGCAGCACATACATGCTCAATGTCTTCAATGATGCCGCGGCCACCAATCTGCCTGTGACCGCCGCCGATGCCGGCAACGGTTTCCTGATGGAACAAGGCTATACGCTGCTGGCCACCGGCTGGAGCTGGGACCTGACGCCCGCTGGCAACCTGCTGCGGGCCGATCTGCCGGTGGCGCTGGAGGGCGGCAAGCCGATCTTTGGCCGCGTCAACGGCGAGATCAGCGTCGCGCAGGCGGCCAACAGTGCTAGCCATATGAGTCCAGGTGCCGTCGGGTATGAGCCGCTCGACCCCAACAGCGCCGACGACGTGCTTACTATGCGTGACAGCGCGCTGGGCACACGCACACCGATTGCCCGCAATCGTTGGCACTGGGGTTACGACAAGGACGGGCGGACGATCTACGATCCATCGATCATCACGCTGGAAGGCGGCTTCAAGCCCGGCGTCATTTATGCCCTGACCTACAGCACGCGCGGCCCGCGGGTCACCGGCCTCGGTATGGCGGGTATCCGCGATGCATTGATTTTCTTCCGCAACGAACGGGCCGACCGCACGGGGGCACCCAATCCGCTGGCGCAAGGCGCCGAGCCCCCGAAGAACGTGCTCGCCTTCGGCCGTAATCAGGCCGCGCGCCTGCTGCAGAGCATGGTCTACTACGGCCTGACCGCCGATGGTCGTCGCCGCCCGGCCTTCGACGGCGCGCTGATGAACGTGGGTGGTGCCGGCCGCGGCGCCTTCAACTCGCGCTTTGCCCAAGCCGGCCATCACTTCAGCCCCGACATCGATCTCGACTTCGCGACCGACACGTTTCCCTTCGCCACCTCGACGCAAACCGACCCGGTTACCATGGAAATCGGCAGCGTGCTCGACCGCGCGAGCGCCTTGGGGCCGGTGCCGAAATTGTTCTACGTCGATACGTCTTCGGAATACTGGGCGCGGGCGGCCTCCCTCACCCATACCGCCGCCGACAGCAGCGCCGATCTGGCGCCCAACGCGCGCGCGCGGCTTTATATGATCTCGGGCGGCGCGCACTTTCTCAACCCACCGGCCGACCGCAGCATTTTCGCCCATTGCCGCGGCCCGCTCGACTACCGGCCGTTGATGCGCTCGCTGCTGCTGCATCTGGACGGCTGGGTGACTCTGCAGAAGGAACCTCTGCCGTCGGCGATCCCGACGCTGTCCGACGGCACGCTCGGCAAACTCAGCCAGTATCTCGACGCCTTCCCGAAGGTGCCGGGCCTGCGGACTCCCACACGCATGCTGGAGCCGCCACGGCTTGATTACGGCGGGCGCTTTGCGAGCGAGGGCATTGCCGACGTCGTGCCGCCGAAGGTTGGAAAAACCTTCACCGTGCTGGTACCGATGCCCGACGCCGACGGCCTCGACCGCGCCGGCATCCGTCTGCCGGACATCAGTGTGCCGCTTGGCACCTATACCGGCTGGAATCCGCAGAACGCCGCCACCGGTGCGCCGGAACGTCTGGCCCGTTACGACGGCAGCTTCCTGCCATTTGAGCCCGACGAGAACCTGCGCATCGCCGCCGGCGATCCGCGGCCCTCTATCAAGGAGCGCTATCCGACACGCGATGCCTATACCAAGGCCTATGCGGCGGCGACCCTGGCGCTCGCAGAGAAGGAGCTGATACTGGGCAGTGATGTGAATCCGATGATCGAGCGAGCCGGGGTTTTCTACGACCGCATAATGTCCCGGGCCCCCACCGACGAGAGCTGCGGCTATATGGGAAAATAATGACTCTGAGGTCATTAATTCACACGATATTTTATAACTGATTGTAAAATATGAATTCTCTCGACTTCGGGTTTTGAGCTGACTGGGCTATATAATGACTGATCAGTCATTAAGAGAGAACCATGGCCCGCGTTCGACGCCCAGAAGCCCGACCTGACGAGATCCTCGATGCGGCCCTGGCCGTATTCGGCGAGGTCGGTTTTGCAGCCGCGCGGGTAGAGGACATCGCCACCCGGGCCGGGGTGTCCAAAGGCGTGATCTACCTCTACTTCGAATCCAAGGAGGCCATGCTGAAGGCGCTGGTGCGCCGGCTGGCCGACGGCATGGTCGGCGCGGCTGAGGCTTTGGTGGCCTCGGGCGCTGCCGGCGGCGATACCGAGAAGATGCTGCGCACACTGATCACTTTCATGATCACGCAGATTTCCAACCCCGCCGCTTCCGCAGCCCCCCGTCTGGTGCTGGCCGAGGCACAGCGCTTTCCCGAGATCGCAGCATTCTACCGCGACGCCGTCATCGCCCGCGCGACACTCGTGATAACCGGCCTGCTCAAGCGCGGCGTCGCCGAGGGTGTCTTCCGCAACATCGATCCGGCGGTGCTGCTGCGCGCCTGCGCCGGTCCGATGCTGGTGCATATGTTCCTCGGCACCGTCTTCGCCGATCCCGACGAGCCCGCCCCGCCGCCCGAAACCATCGCCGCCGGTATCGCCGACCTCATTTTCAACGGCATTAAAACGAGGCACTCGCCATGATGCGCATGATTTTTCCCGCCACCCTGCTGCTTGCGCTTGCCGCCTGCGGTGACAGCAGCCCCGAATTGCACGGCTATGCCGAAGGCAAGTTCGTCATGCTGGCCCCTGAGACCGCCGGGCGCGTGACGTCGGTCGGTGTCGCCGAAGGCAGCCATGTGACCCAAGGAACGGTGCTGTTCCAGCTGGAAGACACCACCGAACGCGCCGCCCTTGAAGCCGCGCGGGCCAATGCCGCCGCGGCCGCGTCGCGCTTCGACGACGCCGCGGCCGGCGGGCGCGCGCCCGAGATCGCCGCTGCGCGCGAGCAGCTCAACGATGCGCAAGCAGCGCAAATCCGCGCCCGCGCCGACCGCGAGCGCGCGCAGGGGCTGTTTGACTCAGGCACTGTGGCCCGCGCTCGGCTGGACGAAGCCATCGCCGCTTCGGATTCCGCCAATGCCCGCGTCTCCGAGTTGCGCCAGCGCCTGACGTTGGCCACGCTGCCTGCGCGCGAGAACCAGGTGAAGGCGCTGGAGTCCGCCACCAAGGAAGCCGAAGCCCAGGCCGCCGTCGCCGACGACAGCCTGCGCCGCCGCCGCGTGGCGGCACCGGCGGCCGGGCGCATCGAGCGTATCATCCGCTATGCGGGTGACGTATCCGGACCGTCTTTGCCGGTCGTGCGCTTCCTGCCGGACGGTGACGTGCGCGCTGTCATGTTCATTCCCGAAGCATTGCTGGCTCAGACGCCGGTCGGTACCAAACTCGCCATCGCCTGCGACGGCTGCCCGGCCGATGCGAAAGCCGCCATCGTTTCCGTGGCCTCGGAGTCAGAATTCACGCCGCCGGTGATCTACTCTGATGCCGAGCGATCACGTTTGGTGTTCCGCGCCGAGGCCAAGTTCGACGGCTTCACGCCCTCGCCGGGTACGCCGCTGCGCGCACGGGTGGCCAAGCCGTGAACGCGCTTCCCCGCGAAAATGTTATCGACGTCCACGGCCTGACCAAGAAGTTCGGCGAGAAGACGGTCGTTGATGACTTTTCGATTCAGGTGCCCAAGGGCGCCATCTATGGATTCCTGGGTCCCAACGGCTCGGGCAAGACCACGACCATCCGCATGATGTGCGGCCTGTTGAAGCCCGACGGCGGCGGCGGGACGGCGCTTGGCTTTGACATCGCCACCCAGAGCCGCGAGATCAAGGCGCGTGTAGGCTATATGACCCAGCGCTTTTCGCTCTATGAAGACCTAACGGTGACCGAAAACCTGACCTTCGTCGCCCGCCTGCACGAAATCAAGGACGTCGCCGGCGTCGTCGCAATAGCCTTGCGCGAATACGATCTGGAGCCGCGCAAGGATCAGTTGGCGGGACAGTTGTCGGGCGGCTGGAAACAGCGCATGTCCCTGGCGGCGGCGTCGCTACACGAGCCCCAGTTGCTGTTGCTCGATGAACCGACCGCCGGCGTCGACCCCAAGGCGCGGCGCGATTTCTGGGAACGCATCCGGGGCCGCGCCGATGCCGGCGTTTCAGTGCTGGTGTCCACGCACTATATGGACGAAGCCGTGCAGTGCGATTTCATCACCTTTATCGCTTACGGTAAGAAGCTGATCGACGCACCAGCCGCCGAGATTCCCCGCGCTGTCGGCTTGCATACCTGGCGCATTGAGGGCAGAGATTTGCACGGCGTCTACAAGCAACTGTCGGGCGCACCAGGCGTCGATCAGATCGCGCGCTTTGGCGCCGCCCTGCACGTCAGCGGCCGCGATGAACAAAAACTGGTCGCCGCGCTGGCCCCGTTCCGCGCGCAGGAGGGTCTTGAGATCGTGCCGGCGAAAACGGGCCTCGAGGAGGCGTTCATCTACCTGATGGGCGGCGCCGAGGATAATTTCCGATGAGCCAAAGCACGTTCTCTCTGTTGCGCGTCAAGGCCGTACTGGCGAAGGAATTCGTGCAGATGCGCCGCGACCGGCTGACCTTCGCCATGATGGTCGGCATTCCCATCGTGCAGCTGCTGCTGTTCGGCTATGCCATCAACACCGACCCTCGCCATTTGCCGACGCTGGTCGAGATGGGCGATTCCGGACCCGCCGTGCGCGCTGTGGTGCAGGGCATGGAGAACTCGGGCTACTTCACCATCAAGGGCGCGGCCTCGAGCGAGGAAGCCGACGCCGCGCTGGCCGCGGGCGAGGCGATCTTCGTGCTGACCATCCCGCCCACTTTTGAGCGCGACCTGGCCCGCGGCGAACATCCCAAGTTACTTTTGGATGTCGATGCGTCGGACCCGGTAGCCGCCGGTGCAGGCGCTGGCGCCATGCCGGGCGTCGTGCAACAGGCGCTGAAACCCTACGTAACCAGCGAAGCGCCGCCGGTCGAAACCGTGATCCACCGCCGCTACAACCCGGCGGGCCGCACGGCGGTGAACATCGTACCCGGCCTTCTCGGCATCATCCTGACCATGACCATGGTGCTGATCACCGCCATCGCCATCACCCGCGAGACCGAGCGCGGCACGCTGGAAGCGCTGCTGACGTCGCCTGCCGAGCCGCTGGAGGTCATGCTTGGCAAGATCACGCCCTATGTTTTTGTCGGCTTCGTGCAGGTAGGCGTCATGCTGACCGGCGCCAAGTTCCTGTTCCATGTGCCCTTCACCGGCAATCCCTTTGCCTTCTTCACGGCAGTGTCGCTATTCATCCTGGTTAATCTGTCCATCGGCTTTTTCTTCTCGACCATCGCGCGCACGCAGATGCAGGCCATGCAAATGACCTTCTTCATGTTCCTGCCGTCGATTCTGCTGTCGGGCTTCATGTTCCCCTTCTTCGGCATGCCCATCTGGGCCCAGACCATCGGTCAGGTGCTGCCGACGACGCACTTCATCCGCGCCATACGCGCGGTAATGCTGAAGGGGGCCGGCTTCAGCGAGGTCTGGGTGAACCTGTGGCCGCTGGTCCTAATCCTGAGCATCGTCGCGACGGCGGCCTTGCGGCGCTACCGGCGCACGCTCGACTAGATTTTCATGCCAGTTCCCGCGGCAACGCTCAAACTTCCGGCGCTTTTCGGCGTTATGCCTTTGCACCGGAGGACATACCCATGCGTTTTCAATTGCTCTTGATCCCCGCCGCGATCATCGGAGCGGCAACGCCTGCCACCGCCAAGGTGTTCATGATGCCTGACGAGGCCCGCGCCCGCCTGTTTCCGGGCGCGACTTTCGCAGCCACGCCGCTGACGCTCACCGAAAGCCAGAGCCGCAACATAGGACAGGAAGCCAGAGCAGCGGTACATACGCCCGAGGTGAAGGCCTGGCGAGTATCGAGCGGTGGCTGGTTCATCGTCGATCAGGTGGAAGGCAAGGACGACTGGGTGACATACGCCGTGGCGCTGTCGCCGGATGGGGCCGTACAAGGCATCGAGATTCTCGAATGCGCAGCCGACTATGACACCGTAACCATGCCACGCTGGCGGGCGCAGTTTCTGGGCGCCAAGCCTGGCGACAAACTGTCCAACGTTCAAACCATCTCGGGCTCAACGTTGTCCTCGCGCCATATTACCGAGGGCGTAAGGCGGATTTTATCCACCTACGCCCTCGTTCTCAAAAATCGCGATTAGTTTACTGCGGCAGCTTGACGGTCGGCGGCGGCTGCGAGGCTTCGAGAGCCTATTGCTCGCGCTTGGCCTCGTCTTCGCGTTCTTTGCGAACATCAATGGGAGGCTCGCCGTCGGTATCGGCTTTGGTGCCGATGTTGGCGACCGGCTCGGCCATTACCGTATCCAAACGGCAATTGCGTTCTTCAAGCTGTTTCCAGAGGTCGGCACCGTCCTCGACGATGCGGATACGGCTGTTCTGGTGCGCGGCGTTCTCGAGCATCTTAAGCTTGCCTTCGAAACCTGCCTGCGTCGGGCGCATCCAGAAGCCCTGCTCGCAGCCGGCCGGGTTCTTTTCGAGAAACACGGTGGTGTCGCCAGCGTAATTGTCGATGGATTTGATCTTGCTGTACTCAGTCGTGATTGGCGACGCCGGTGCGGCGATGGCCATACCGCTGAGCGTCAGTGCGGCCGTTCCGATCATGAGCGTGGTAAGTTTTTTCATCACGTCCTCCTGCTATTGCATGCAGTGAAAAACGTGCTGTGGCGTAATAAGTTTCGCCAAGATCGCGTATTGCACCCATATGTGGAGAGCTGCACGTCACGCGAGATTTGCGCTGCACGGAACTCCCGCGTCCGCCTCGCGTTCTAAGGGCATGCAAGACACCGACCTGCGCCAAGTCGCCGGCCTTCTCACCCTAGGCATCCTGCTGCCAGCGTGGCTGATGCTGGGTTTCCTCGATTGGCGGCATCACCGGCGCACAAATATCGAGTTCACCTCGGGCTGGCGGGAATCCATCCTCCATTTGTTGATGGTGGGACAGGCTGGTGCAGCCGTGCTGGCAGGCCTCTTCCTTGAGATCAACGCTTCGATCCTATGCCTAATCATTGTCGCTTAGTGGCGCACGAGATTACCACCGGCATCGATGTCGGCTACGCCGCGCCCAAACGCGAAATCCACGCCAAGGAGCGCGTCCACGATTACCTCACTGCGGTTCCCATGGCCCTGGTGGTGATCGTGCTGATCACCCACGGTGGACAGTTCGCCGCGCTGTTTGGATTGGGCCAGGAGACGGCGGACTATTCCCTGCGCTGGCGGGAAGTCCCGTTGCCGACGTGGTATTTGGCGCTGTGGCTGCTGGTCAGCCCGATCAATGCGCTGCTGTATCTCGAGGAATTCGTGCGCTGTCTCAAGGGGCCGCGCATGAAGTTGGCGGGACAACCGAGATACACCGGCTTTTAGGCGCGGATAGGCAACGGCCCGCGCCTTGACTTGAACAGCCATAAATCTATTCAAGACTCCAGAAGCGATTGCGCCATGGTGGCGCACCAACTTTGGAGGCCGCATATGACTGTAAGACCACGTCCGTTTGGTAAGGATGGTGGTTTAACAGGCGATAGTGTGGGTCGCTTTTAAGTCACCAGCGGATCTGCAGCGGTTGACCCGCCAACATCATGCGCTACAGATACTGACGCGCAGCGCGCCCCGACCCGCTGACGCGAGCCGGGGTAGCCATTCATTCACTTACGCCGCATCCACCATGACCACTTCGGCGTCTTCGAGCGCCTTGATGGTCAGCGCACCTTCGTCCGAAATCGCTGCGCCGTCGCGGTGATTGATACGCACGCCGTTGACTTCCACAGCGCCCACGGCCGGCACCAGGTAGCCTTTGCGCGCGGCCCCCAGCGGGTACTCGATTACTTCTCCGGCCTTCATCGTCGCGCCCAGCACGCGAGCATCGGTGCGGATGGGCAGCGCGTCCCTGTCCTCGGCGAAACCGCTGGCCAAGGTGACAAACTTGCCGGAGCGGTCGCCTTTGGGGAACGGCTTGGCCCCCCACGACGGCGCTCCCCCGTCTTTGGTCGGCACGATCCAGATCTGGAAGAGGGTCGTGGCTTCCTTTTCCAGATTGTACTCGGCGTGACGGATGCCGGTACCAGCGCTCATCACCTGGACGTCGCCAGCTTCCGTGCGGCCTTTGTTGCCAAGGCTGTCTTCGTGGGTGATCGCCCCTTTGCGCACATAGGTGATGATCTCCATGTTCTTGTGCGGATGCGGCGGGAAGCCGGTTTCCGGCGCGATTTCGTCGTCGTTCCAGACGCGCAGCGCACCATGGTGCACACGCGTCGGATCGAAGTATTCGGCGAAGGCGAAGTGATGCTTGGCGTTCAGCCAGCCGTGGTTGGCGCCGCCGAGGGTATTGAAGGGTCTGCGTTCAATCATGTTGGTTCTCCTTTGCGATGATCTAAGGTCGCAGTTCAATTTTTTCCAGTTAGGCGCCGAAGCCGCCGTCGACCGCCATCATACTGCCGGTGACAAATGACGCCGCCGGGCTCGCAAGAAACACTACCGCCCCGGCGATCTCTTCCGGGCGTCCGTAACGCCCCAGCGCGTTGGCGCTGCGCTGGAAGTCGGCGGACGGGCCGTCTTCCGGATTCATGTCAGTCGCAATCGAACCGATCTGCAGCGCGTTCACGGTGATCTTGCGCGGGCCGAGGTCGCGGGCAGCGGCTTTGGTGTAGCCGACGATAGCGGCCTTGGTTGCTGAATAGTCTGCCGTGCCCGGGAACGTGCGCACGGCGAGGCCAGAGCTCATCGAGATGATGCGCCCGCCCTCGCCCATCACCTGGGCCGCAGCCCGGATGCCCGCCATGACCCCGGTGTAGTTAATCGCGACCTGGCGATCTAGGGCGGCGAGGTCCGCATCCTTGTTGTCGATGGGCGTCTGCACCGCCACACCGGCGTTGTTCACTAGGATGTCGAGACGGCCAAACTTGGCGACGACGTCGTTCACCAGCTTAGTAACCGCGGCTGAGTCTGCCTGGTCGGCTTTGAACGCGGCTGCGCGCACGCCTTTCGCTTCCAGTTCCTTGACGAGCGCCGTGGCACGATCGGCCGAGGCCGAATAGCTGATGGCGACGTCCGCACCTTCGTCGGCCAATGCTCTGGCGGAAGCCGCGCCGATACCGCGTGCACCGCCCGTGACGAGGGCGACTTTGCCGTGAAGTGTCTTGCCGTTGCTCATGGTGACCTCCTGATTGGGTGTGTTTGACCCGCACTTGATAGGCCAGCCGGGATGGTTCATAAATAGAAACAACTGAAACTCATTGTTTCCCTTTATATGCCAAAACTCCCGGACCTCGAAGGATTAGCTATATTTGCCAAGGTGGTAGAGCTGCGCTCCTTTGCCGGAGCGGCGGCGGACCTTCAGCTGTCCAAGGCCACGGTGTCCAAGGCCGTGACCCGCCTGGAGCAGCGCTTAGGCACCCGCCTGTTAAATCGCACCTCGCGCCGGCTGGCCCTGACCGACGCCGGCAAGCAGCTGACGGAGCGGGCCGCGCACATCCTGCAGGAGGGCGAAGCGGCCGAGAGTGACGTGCTCGCCACGTCTGCCACGCCGCGCGGATTGGTGCGCCTGGCCGCGCCCATGTCCTTTGGCCTGCGCTGGATCGCGCCAGTGCTACCGGAGTTCCTGGCGGCTTATCCCGAGGTGTCGGTTGACCTGCACCTCAGCGACGCCAGCGTGGATATCATCGGCGAAGGCTTCGACATGGCGGTGCGCATTGCCGCCATGCCGGATTCGTCGCTGGTCGCACGCCGGTTATGCGCGATGGACCGCTTTGTCGTCGCCGCACCCGGCTATTTGAAAAAGCACGGCCGCCCGACCCATCCACTGCACATCGCCGATCATGTGTGCCTGACCTATGCCTATCTCGCGACCGCCGACACTTGGCATTTCAAGAATGCCAGAGGCGAAGACGCGGCGGTGCGGCCCAATGGGCGGTATCGTGTGAACAATGGCGATGCCATGGTGCCAGCGCTCCTGGCCGGCGTGGGCATCGCCGTGCTGCCGGAGTTCATCCTGGGCGATGCCCTAGCCGACGGCCGCGTGGTGAAAATCCTCACCGACTGGACTGTGCCATCGGGCGGCTTACACCTGGTCACGCCGCCCGGCGGACCGAAACCCGCGCGCATCACGGTGCTGAGTGACTTTCTCGCCAAGCATCTGACGCGGGCCAGTTGGCGCACGCTCAAATAAAAAGGCCCGGTACGAACACCGGGGGTATAGTGATATCCAGCGCTTATCCGTTACCTGGTGCTCAATCCCCGGCCATATGGGCAGCACTCACCCGCCTATGGCCGGGGTAGAGGTCTTTCGGAGTGCCGACTGTTCTACGGTTTCAAAATCCCCGCGTCGTCTTTGACTTCCATGATAATCCAGGTGGCCCAGACTAACGCGATGGCGGCGAGCAAAACTTGGTACAAAAGTGCAATGGTCATGTTCTTCTCCCAGAGAAATAGGGGTTTCTGAGGCTGTGCTTGGCTACGTGCTGAAGGCGGGGCCAGCGTTCGAAAAGACCCGCAGGCGGCCGGTTGCCGGCTCCCACCGGGACGCCCTTCCCACGTGCAAGCGGCCGTCATCGTCCTCAAAGTCTATCCTGCTGCAGCGCGCCGATATTTGAGACATCGCCCGGTGCGCCGCGGCATAGACGTCCGGAGCAAGCAAGTCGATGGTGCGCTGATCGCCGCCATCTAGAAAAACACAGCAAAACGTTTTTCTAGCATCTTCCCTAGAGCGGCGGTTTTCGGCGTGCATGGTATTGGCCATGACAATCTCCTTAGATGTTGTTGTCGCCCTCCTAAGGTATCCTCGGCAGAAATAAATGAAATATGCCTAACCCGCATTTATTGATAATATTTGCTTATTGAATGAAGGGTGCCAAGATGTCCACGCAAGATCGATTTCCCAGCTTACGTCAACTCCAGTGCCTGGTCGCTCTCGATGATGTTCGGCACTTTGGACTGGCCGCAGAAACCCTTGGAGTATCGCAGCCATCACTCAGCATGCAATTCAGTAATCTTGAAGCCACGCTGGGTATTAAATTGGCTGAGCGGGGGCGCTCTGGCGTAAAGCTGACACCAGGTGGGCGCGAAATTGCCGATCGAGCGCGTAGAATTCTCGTTGATGTACAGGAGGTCTGCGACCTCGCCGTGGCCGCTCGCGCTCAGGACGGTCTACTCGGCACGCTGCGCCTGGGAACCTCACCTACCCTTGGCCCCTACATTCTTCCTCAAATCGTCAAGCGCCTGCATCGACGGTATCCAGACCTCAAGCTATACGTTCGTGAGGGCGCGCCGCAGGAGTTGAATGCGGATTTGATTTACGGCCATCACGATCTCATTTTATCACCCCTGCCGCTCACATCGGGAGACCTTACGGTTACTCGCTTGTTTGTCGAACCACTCTATCTCGTTGTGGCGAAGGACCATAAGCTCGCCGGAAATTCTATGGTCGACGCTTCAGATCTTTCGGGTCTAAAAGTGCTGGCGCCGTCGCCACAGTACCTTCTGTATGACCAGATCAAGTCCATATGCGCTGACGTTGGCGCAGAACTCGCCCACGAGTACGAGGGCACCAGTCTCGATACCATTAACTACATGGTCGGCATGGGGCTCGGCGTTTCGTTTCTTCCATCGCTGTACGTTCAGGCTGAAATTTCGAAACGAGGGGAAGTTAAGGCAATTCCATTCAAAGGGCAGGCGGTCTCCCGCACCATAGCAATCGCCTGGAGAAAGCGTTCGGGTATCACCCGAAGCCTCTCAATGATTACAAAGGTCATCCGTGAGGTGGGGAAAACCGAATTTGTGGACCTCAAGCATATCTAGTTCCGAAGCCTCAAATTCTGCTGCGCTAGGAACTGAGTAAGCCCCATCCGCGATTGCGATGTTTACTGCACGCGGCCGTGAAACTTGACCAAGTCGAGTTCCCGTTGCGCACCTCATTCAATAAGTTATTTTTATCAATAATTATCGCTGGGTCCTATTTTAATAATTATGGCCGGCGATATCTTAGGTGCGCAACAACAGCATCGGAGGAGGTTGCCATGTCCGTTATCCTATCATACCGAACAGCAAATCCGGCGCCGCGCCTGCGTGGCCTTGCAGTTGCGGCCCGGTTCAGCAAACTTGTTGCGCGTCTCAGGAAACTTGAGCGCCTGATCAGGTCCGAACAGCGTGGGCCGAGCTTTAATCCAGCTTATGCCAAGCACCTGAAACGGCTTAGGCTGCGCACCAAAGATGCACTGCGCCGTCTTTCCATGATCTTACAAAAGCGCCAGCCTGGAGGTGCCGAGACGGTTCGGTGGCCTATCGTTGTCACCACGCGGTGACGCACTTTAGCAGCGTTGTGGCGTTTTTATTGGGACGCAATTAAGACCGCCCGCGTTGATACCCATGACGGCGGCCTGACGGATATTTTGGACCAGCAAAAAAGAAACAATTGCATTGCGACGATCCTATCCAGATGGAGCATATCGGGCACCGATGTCTGTGGTGCGGGCGGTCGGTAGTTCAGGGATGAGTGCGTCCGGATAGTGTTGTAGTGCTTGCGCCATCGCGCGACGAGAAAAAGCCGCGGAGGCGCGATCGAAGGGAGAAATGGCCATGAGGTGCGCAATGATTTCACCCAACGACGCCTCGTGTTTGTCGACTTAGCCGTCGGCATGCATCACTTCCCATAACATTTCAATCAGCGCGATCCGGAGGATTCAGATGATGTGGCCAAATAGAAGGTGCGTTTGGAATTCAAGCGTAACGAATGGCTTTAACGGCACAGCCAACCGATACACCCCGTTACAATTCTGGTTCCAAAGCTATCTTGACGCGGCCTGCGCGCCTGATAACGTAATTTTGCGGGCCGGGCCCCTCTGGCAGACATTCATTTCATTGTCTGCGATGTCGGACCGCATCGGGTTCTCTCGGTGCCGGGTCCATAAGTCTCTCTATGCCCCTCCCCTCCGAGCTGCATCCGAGCCCTGCAACCTCAATAGGAGAGTAGCTATGCGCTCGTTTGATTATCGGAAGTTTCGCTTATTCGTCGTCAAATCCAAATTGGACGATGCAATTACACAGGAACGAAAGCATCGAAATCCTAATCACTTTAGGCTTTCGTATCTCAAGAAGCTCCGGCTTGCCGTAAAGGATCACCTGGCCGGCCACATCAAACAATACCAACCGGCATGATCTCTAGGTGGGCGGCGAATACAACGTTCTCCGCCCACCACCCCAACAAATTGTCCGTGCGGCAGCCCGCGTGGATCTGACGTCATTGAAGTGAGGATTGAATGCCATTTCTCGAAGGCATCTGGCTTGGTACGCCGCTGTGGATGTGGCTGACCTTTCTTGCCGTAGTCATCGTCCTGCTCGCGCTCGATCTCGGGGTGCTTCATCGCACTCAGCGCGAGATCGGCGTCCGGGAGAGCCTCTTGCTGTCGGGATTTTACATCTCAATGGGACTGGCCTTCGGAGGCTGGGTGTGGTGGCAGATGGGCGAGGCGGCCAGCGTGGCCTATGTGACGGGGTTCGTGATTGAGAAGAGCCTGGCGATGGACAATG
>CANJPG010000014.1 GCA_947476065.1 Fidelibacterota bacterium | reverse complement strand
GGAGAGCCTCTTGCTGTCGGGATTTTACATCTCAATGGGACTGGCCTTCGGAGGCTGGGTGTGGTGGCAGATGGGCGAGGCGGCCAGCGTGGCCTATGTGACGGGGTTCGTGATTGAGAAGAGCCTGGCGATGGACAATGTTTTTGTCATCGCGATGATATTTACCTACTTCGCCGTCCCCCGTGTGTATCAGCATCGCGTACTGTTTTGGGGCATTCTTGGCGTGATTGTCCTTCGCGCCGTCATGATCGGCATGGGCGCGACCTTAGTGGAGAAATTCAGTTGGACGCTCTATGTATTCGCTGCGTTTCTTATCTTTACCGGCGTGAAGATGTGGCTGACGGCCGATAAGGCCTACAATGCAGGAGCCTCTCCGGCCCTCGTATGGATCAGGCGCCGCTTCCCCATCACAGATGAGCTGCACGGCGACCGCTTCTGGGTGCGCCGCAAAGACCCCGTGTCGGGGAGGCAGGCGTGGTTCATGACTCCACTGTTTCTCGCCCTTGCCATGGTGGAGATAGTCGATGTCGTTTTTGCCGTCGATTCCGTTCCGGCCATCTTCGCAATCACCACAGACCCTTTTATCGTTTACACATCGAACATCTTTGCGATCCTTGGCCTGCGTGCGCTTTACTTCGCCCTGGCGGCGATGGTCGATCGCTTCCATTACTTGAAATATGCGCTGAGCATCCTGTTAGTTTTCATAGGGTCTAAAATATTTGTTGCCGACGCGCTCGGTCTGGCAAAGATTCCGCCCGCGATATCCCTCTGTATCACCTTCGCCATCCTGGCTGCCGGTATAGGCTGGTCGCTGTGGAAGACACGGGACGTAAAGCGCAGCCTGCTCACCGAGCGTTGATCGGAAGGCAAAGCGCCCCCCTCTACACGCAAAAGGGGGCGCCTTTGTTTCTGGGTTAGGTATATTTATCGTTGGATTTCACTATACCCCCAGCACGAACACCGGGCCCGTCTAGAAGCAGCTCAGGCTTAGTTTATTGCGCGCGGGACTTTGTAGTAGGCGTAGGACTGGTCGCGGATGGCGCCGAGGCTGGCGTCATTGCGTGTGATATCCTTCAGGTCGTAGACCGGCGCCTTCTTGATCTCTTCCTCCGACATGGGGATGACGTAGCCGCCCTTGTCTTCGCTGTAGTCGAGCACCGACCAGGGTACCGGCGCATATTTCTCGCCCATACCAAGAACGCCGCCGAAGCCGAGCGCGGCGAACAGGATGGAGTTGGACTGTTTGTCCAAGATGACGTCCTCGACGTGGCCGATCTTGTCGCCTGCGCTGCAGTAAACGCTGGTGCCGTTGACCTTCGAGGCGCGAATGGCCGTGGTATGTCCGCTCGCGGTAGGCATGGGATGTTCCCCTCCGGTTTGGTGGTGGGACTAACCGGAACGGGAACCAGCGGCCAAAGTTCCATGAAAATATGGAGTGCGCGCGACTCTTGTTGAGATGCGCGCGGCGCGTGTTGAGACGCGCGCGGCGCGAGCTGACTAATAGACCAGCTCGCCCTCTTCCTTGCCTTCGGAGATTGTGATCTGGCCGGAGTTGGAGAGTTCCTTGGCCAGCACGACCACCGCATTCTGGGCTTCTTCCACATCCTTGAGGCGGACGGGGCCCAGGCTGTCCATGTCTTCCTTGAGCATCTTGGCCGCGCGGGCCGACATATTGGCGGTGAACAGTTCCTTGATCGCGTCGGACGCACCCTTGAGGGCGAGCGCCAGCTTTTCCTTCTCGATGTGACGCAGCAGCGTCTGGGCGCCGGCCGGATCGAGGCGGGTAAGGTCTTCGAAAGTGAACATGAGGGCGCGGATCTTCTCGGCCGACTCGCGGTTGCGTTCTTCGAGGGCGGTAAGGAAGCGCGCTTCGGTGTTGCGGTCGAGGTTGTTGAAAATCTCGGCCATGAGTTCGTGGGAGTCGACGCGGGCGGTCTTGGCCAGGTTCGACATGAATTCGTTGCGCAGGGTTTTCTCGATGCTTTCCAACACGTCTTTCTGCACCGATTCCATGTGCAGCATGCGCATGACGACTTCCATGGCGAAGCCTTCGGGCAGCAGGGCGAGAACGCGCGAGGTATGGTCGGCCTTGATCTTCGACAGCACGACGGCGACGGTCTGCGGGTATTCGTTCTTGAGGTAGTTGGCGAGCACCTGTTCGTGCACGTTGCCCAACTTGTCCCACATGGTGCGGCCAGCAGGGCCGCGGATTTCTTCCATGATGAGCATGGCGCGTTCTTTATCGAGGCCTTTCAACAACAGGCGCTCGGTCGTGGCGTAAGAGCCGACCAGCGAGCCGGTATTGGAAATGGCGTCGGCGAAATCGACGAACAGGCGTTCAACGAGGTTCGAGCCCACGGTGCCCAGGTTGGCCATGGTCTGCGAGAGTTCCTTGATCTCATCGTCTTCCATCATGGAGAGCATCTTGGCGGCCTGATCGGGCCCCAAGGACATCATCATGATGGCGGCTTTTTGCGGGCCGGTGAGGCTGCGGTAATCTTCTTTAATGCGGGCCATTCCCAAAAATCCCCTCGAGAGGCGTATGGGCAAAAATTACCTAGTGCGCATGAAGAAGTGCTTAATACGGTTGCCCGTCCTGAGCAATTCCGCCGAATCCTTGAAATAAATAGGGCTTTTCTCTAGCGCAGGTCCGGCAGCGCGGAGCGGGCTTCGGCGCAGGCCCTGTGGGTGTCGTGGCAGCGCATACAGCGGATTTCCGGCTCGGAGTCGCCCCTTACGATGCTGCAAAACCCGGCGGACAGGGCGACCAGCTGGCGTTTTGCCGTCAAATAGCTGGTGTTATCCAGCCAGCTTGCCCAGCCCGGCTGCCGGCAAATGGGGCAGGATACGTCGCTGGTATGGACGGACATCATGGCCTGGTCGCCGGATTGCACGTTTCTCAGCCTTTGGCAGGGGTCCAATTCCGGAAGATTTTAACATTTCCACTTCGGGTTTCACGACAAATCCCATGAGTTGTATCAGCAAGCGGGAACCAATTAGCCATGGGTGCCGTTATCCCCATCAACACTGCCTGAACACCTTACCTACAATGAGCGTTATGCGTTTTTTGCTGTCTTGATGTCACTTACTCATAAAACCAACTTTAGGATATTCCAGCGTGAATTTTCGGCTCAACACAGTCAGAAACATCGCGACCATGAATCCGAAGAGCAGTCCTAAGATCAAAAAGGGCGAAAAACGGCTGACCCGCCTGCAGGTGATGTTGTCGGCCGGCGAACTGACAGCCCTCGACAATTTCCGTTTTGAAAAACGCATGCCCAGCCGGGCTTCGGCGATCCGCGAGATTCTGCGCAGGGGCCTGGACGCCGATGGCTTCAACGTCGCTAATGCCGGCACGCCCTCGAAAGCCTTTGGCGTCATCAAAGGCGACGGACGCAGCTAAAAGCCCCTAGTGAAGCGCGATACGGAGCCGCGCAGCCGAGCGAGGCCGCCGGGTTTCATAGGCTTCCACTGCTTCCAGCACGGGGACGTGAGTTCCAGGCGCAGACGCGCGAGGTACGGGCACGACGGAGCGTACGGCAAACATCACCGCGGTCACCGCGCCGCTGCGCGTCGGCCGCGCGCGTACGGTCGCACGCAGGGGACGCGCAAGGTCAGCAAGCGATGGGGCGACACTCATCTGATTGCTGTGCACCGAATTGCGCTGGTTCGGGCCCCGCACGCCTTCGTCGGACACGGCCAGGATCCAAACCTTGCCTTTGCGGTGCAAGGCCACCGTGATGCCTCCGCCACGGGCGTCGTCCGGCGTCTCGCAGAAAATCTGTTCGATGAGCGAGCGCACCATGCGTCCAAGGGTGTCGCATTGCCAGCCCGCCAACATGCCGCTGTCGATATCGATATCGATCAGGCAGACAATCCCGCGCCTATCCAGCATATCGGCCTGACAGGCATGGCAGACATCCATCAGACTCGCGCAGACATCCACTAAGGTGGTGCGCTCTGCGCGCTCGGAGCGCGTGGTGGTTACACAGGGCATTGGGCAAGCCTCACATTGTTGTTGAACAGACATCAGCAAGATGTGTGCCAATGACTGTCCCAGGAAAAATATGTGGCCTCACCAAGCGCTTAGCGGGCCCCGCGTCAGCACTTGCGGTGTCGATGTGTGAAGGGGGGCGCACAGGCGTAAAGATTTCCGCCAGGCCCTCGCGCGGTCGGCGGTCCCCTGCGCGGAAGACCAAGGAACTTTTAGCGCCACGCGGCGTTTTAGCGCCCGACCTCCATAGGTTTTGTACGCCAGGTTTTTGAAGGAGACAGGGATATGCCCAACATCAACGCCGTGCCGACGACGCAGTCCATTCAAAAACCTTCCGCCGAGGCCAACCACATCAAAGCCGCCCGCTGTCACGAGATGGCGGCGGCCCTGCATCATGAAGCGGCGCGGTTCTATGCCGATGGCGATTCTGAGAACGCCGAGGAATGCGCGAAGCAGGCCCGCAGCCATGCGGCGCGCGCGATGGAACTCACCGCCGCCAGCGGGTCCCTTGCGACCCACTAGTCCCCGCGGCGGTAGAGCACAATGCTTTGGCGCTCACTGCTGAAGGTCTTATCCAGGGTATAGCCGGCAAGGGCCTGATCTAGGCGCGCGAGTGCCGGAGCGTGAGCTTCGGCCGTGACCGGCTGGCGCACCAGGATCATGGCCGGGCGCGCGGTCAGCACGCGGTCGAGTTCCGCGGGCACATCGACGGGCAGCGCGTTCAATTCAGCGGCATCGTAGAGATGGTTGGGGAATATGAATTTGCCCGGCAGACAGGCCTGGGACAAATAATAGAAGATTGGCAGACGGTTGAAGACATACAGACAATCGCCGTCTTTCAGTGTGGCGTGCAGGTAAGCGCCGATCTCGTAAATCTCTTTGGGCCTTCCCCACCGGCGTTCGGTGTGAGCGGCCGCGGCGAAGGAGGCCGCTGTTGCAACACTTGCGCAGATCAGAAGCACCGCATATGGCGCAAGGCCGGCCGACAGGCGCGGCCAACCGATTTTGGCCCGGATGATTTTGTCGTTGAGATGAACGAGGCCAATGGCCGCCAGCAGACACAGTGGCGCCATGGTGGGCAGGAAATAATGCTCGGCGGGCGTACCCATCGACAACGCACCGGCGAAGGCCACCGCAATCCATAACACTAAGAGTGTGATTTCGGGGCGGCGCCACACCTCGCGGCGCAGCACGGTGGCCAGTGCATAGCCGCTGAGCAGGAGAATGTGGATGCTGAGGCCGGTGGCGATCATGAATCGCTTGGCATATTCGGCGCTCGACAGCTTCCAGATACTTTTGGCGAAGAACGAGACAAAGTTGGCGAAGTAGAAATCGTCCCAGTGGCCGGTGAAGGCGTAGGCAGCGCCCACAATCACCGTTGGCAGCAGACCCATCGCGACCATAGCCGCAGACAGGGCCAGCGCCGCGCGCGCGTCATGACGCGCGGCATGCCACAGGGCGAAGAGGCACAGGACACATGTTTCGAGCACGCAGATATATTTGATCTGCAAAGCAAGACCGAAACACAGCGCCGCACCTATCAGAGCCAAATGGTCTACGCGCGAGCCGCGCTGGGCCCGCACGATCAGCCATGCTGCGACGGCCACGAAAAGATTGTAGTAGACCGGTGTCTGGCCGCCCTGCCCCAGCATCAGCATCAGCGTGCCGGGATAAAGTATGGCCGCGGCAAAACCGACGCGCGCGTTGGCCAGCTGTGTGCCGAGGCTATAGATCACCGCCGAAGTGGCCAGCACAAACACGGTAGCGACGATCTGATAGCCGATTACGGCGTTGGGAAAGATGAACGACAGCAAATAGATGATAAAGATGCCGATGGGCTTGCGGTCCCAGATATCGACATAAGGGACAAGGCCTTCGTGCAGCCAGCGGTCGGCGACGGCGAGGTAGAATTGCTCGTCGATATAGATCGCGGGATTGTCGAAGAAGCGTGCGCGCAGCACCAGTGTCAGCGCACAGACCATCAGCGCGTGCCACCAGACTGATTTATCCGCAATGCCCGCGCGCTGCATCACTTCTGCAGCGTCGGCACCGGACCGCGCGGTTCCGGCCGCGGCGGCGGCCGCTCGATCTGCTTGTCGCCGCGGTCGGGCGGCTGTCTGAAGATGGGCGCGCCGGGCAATGGCCGCTCGCCGCGCGCGCCGTCCGGCAGAGGACGCAACGGCGGCCGTCCGTCAGGTCCGAGGGGCGGTGCGCGCAAGACTCCACCGCGCTCGATCTGAAGTTCGCGCAAGGCCCGCAAACCTTCGAGGGGCGGGGCTGCCGGCTCGGCACGGCCGATGGCGAAATTACCGTCGGCGCCGATGCGACCTTCGATCTGCACCGGGCGTTCCGTCGCCGCCAGGGCCGGCGCACCCGCACTGAGACCCATTGTGCTTTCGCCCGGTACAAACGTTTGCACCGAAGCCGCCCGCACCGTAGGCGAGAAGCCGATGCCCGACCTTGGAATGACGCGCGCTGCCGTCAGTACGCCGTTCTGCGGCACACCCTCGACCACCACCGTATCACCGCGGGCGACGCCGGCGACGGCGAGCCTGCCGAGCGCCAGCGCGCCGGTCTGATCCGCTGTCACGGTTCCTGCGACCATGGCGCGCGTTCCCGCCGCCGGCAGGCGCACGACTGAAGTACCTTCGATACTGGCGTCGGCTCGGCGCAAGCCCGACACCGCAACCCAATCGCCGACTGCAAAACTATCCGTGGCGCTGCCGCCGAAGCTGGCAAGTTTCACGGTCTGGCCGAGAATGGTAAAGGTGGCCCCGTCCTCGGCGATACTGGCGATGGGCCCGACGGCTGCGAGCCGCACATCGACGGTAGCCGCCACCAATTTGTCGTCGCTGCGCAAGGCCTCGACCACGACCACATGGCCCAGCCTGATATCGGCGGCGGTGGCGGGACGATTCTCGACCGTGATCACGGAACGGTCGGTCAATTCGACTTCGTAGCCGTTGACGCAAATCGAGCCGAAGCCGGTGACCACGCCGACGATGCCGCTGCCGCTGATGCCGCGCTCTTCGGTGGTGTAGCCGCTGCCGCCCAAGCCGCGGCCGCTGTCGGTATTGGGATCGGCGGCAGCATCGGCTATGCGGCTGAGCGCCGCGGTGCTGCGCGGCGTCGGTGCGACAAAGTGGCAGGCCGGCGGCGCCGTGGGTTCCTGCGCCGCGGCCAAGCCGCAGGCGAGCCACAACACAAGGCTTCCGAGCGGAAGCCAGACCGCAGGCCGCAGGACGTGGCTCACTTCTCCTCCTTCGCGGTATCGCCGGAGGGATCGTCGGCGCCCTGGAAGTAATAAAGGCCCATGGCCATGCGCTGGGTGGCGTCGGGTTTGCCGGCATCGGCGTCGGCGCGCTCAAGGGCATCCTGATTGAGGGCCAGCAAGGCCTTCATGCCGTGCTCGCGGGCCCGGTCCTGCAGAAGGCGCAGACTGTCGGGCGTGAGCTTGTCGTAATAGACCGCGCGTTCGAAACACGGGTCCTGGCCTTCGGTCAGGTTCTGCACCACGGCGGCGATGTGGTCGGCGACATTGCGCCCGAGGTAGTAGGCTTTTTCGTCGAAGCCGCGCTGGGGGACGAAGGCGTTGGCGTTCAGCTGTATCAATCCATCGGCGTTGACAGCAACCACACCCAGGCGCAGCCATTCGTCGAGGATGACGCGCGGCGAGACGTCCGTGGAGATGGCGCGCACCAGTTGGTCGAAGGATTGTTGCTTCGGTTTATCCGATGCTCGCGCCAAGGGCGCCGGCGCGCCGGCCTTGGTGCGGAAACGCTTGTCGCCGGTCCAGATGCCGATGAGCCGCGCCCCGAGGGACACCGCCGGCGGCGCGCTCTTTTGCGGCGGCGGTTCGCTCATGATGCGGTTGATGTCTTTGCGCTGCAGCCCGGTGATAACGCTGAGCCGGCTGACCGTGGGCGTCTCGGCGGTCTCCTTCAGCGCCTTGTGCGCTTCGGCGACGTAGACGGTCTTCAGCAGATTCGAGAGGTACGTGAAGGTGATGCCCTTCGCGATCAGCAGGCGCACCAACGGGCCCAGCAGGCGCGTGACTGCGCGTACCAGGGCCAGCGATGGCTGCTCCAGACCGGCGGAGCCCGCGTCGCGGCGGGTGGGCATAAGGACCTCTACATGTGTTACAAAACAGCATAGCACATCTCGCGGGTAAATAACCCATAAACAAGTGTTGACGGCCCCAATGCGCCCCGTATAGCCTTCCATGCATGGGTTTTTTACCCATGCATACAGGAGATGCACATGAACGCCCTGGCCACGCCGTGCGAGCTTTCGGTGATCATTCCGACCTACAACGAGGCGCTGAACTTCCGTCCGCTGGTTGAGGCTTTGGCGCCAGTGCTGGCCGGCATCGACTGCGAAATCCTTTTTGTCGACGACGCCTCCCCCGACGGCACGGCGGATATTGTCGATTCCCTTTCCATGGCACACCCGTCCATGGATTCCCGGCGTGTGCGCTGCATACGTCGCCGCGGGCCGCGCGGCCTTACCCCCTCCGTCCTCGACGGCCTCTCCGCGGCCCGCGGAACCTTTATTGCCGTGATGGATGCCGACCTGCAGCACGATGAGCGGCTTCTGCCGCAGCTGCTGGCGGCGGTAAAACACGGAAACGCCGATGTCGCCGTCGGCTCGCGCTACGTGGCGGGCGGCGGTGTCGGCTCATGGTCGCTGACCCGGCGTGCGCTCAGCACCGGGGCCACGCTGGTGAGCCGCGATGTGGCCGGCACACCGCTGCGGGACCCGATGAGCTGGTTTTTCGTGACCGCGCGCAGCCGTTTTCTGGATGCGGTGCCGGCGATCAGCGGCACCGGCTACAAAATCCTGCTCGACTATCTGACATCCTCGCCGCGCAAGCTGCGCTGCATCGAGCTGCCCTATTCATTTCGCCTGCGCGTCAACGGCGAGAGCAAGCTGGGGACCGCCGAAATCCTCAACTTTGCCAAGCTGCTGCTGGACAAAGGCCTGCGCCGCCATGCGGTCGGCCGCTTCATGATGTTCGCCGCGGTCGGCGCCAGCGGTCTTGTTGTTCACATGACCGCTCTAGCGCTTCTGCTGAAGATCGCGCCGTTTTTCCTGGCCCATGCGACCGCCGGCCTGTTCAGCATGTGCAGCAACTATGCGCTCAACGACCGCGTCACCTTCGCCGACCGTAACGCGGAGCGCAACAAGCTGACGCGGCCGCTGGCCTTTGTCATGGTGTGCCTGGCAGGTCTGGTGGTCAGCACGGCCGTGGGTAACGCGCTATACTTTGCGCATCTGACCTGGTGGCAGGCTGCGGTGGGTGGCGCGATCGCCGGCGCGGCGTGGAACTTCGCCGGCAGCAGCGCCTTCGTCTGGCGCCGGCGTGCGCCCGCCGCCTCACCTTGCGTCAATCAATGACGATGTGATCGGGCGGCAAGCCCGCCCAATGGCGTTCCATCATCGCGCCGTAGGCCTTTTCCATGCTGCGCGTGAATAAAGCCGTATCGAACAACGGCAGGGATGCAGGATCGCGCGTCAATTTCTGTTTGAGGAGCGCCAGGCGCTTGGGGTCTTGGGCGAGAGCCACCGCCAGGTCCTCATACTCCTGAACGCTGGCAGCGATCAGTTCGGGCAGCTCCGCCGCACGCAACAGGCTGGCCGCGACACGCGCCGCGAAAGCATTGCCGGGCCGCGTGATCATAGGCAGGCCGATGAATAGCGCATCGGTGCCGGTGGTGTGTGCGTTGTACGGCAGCGTATCCAGCAGAAGGTCGGCGGCGCGTTGGCGTGCCAGATGCTCGCCGGGTGGAATGCGCTTGGCGAACACCAGCCGCGCCGGATCGACCCCAGCGCGCTCAGCCTCCTTGCGCAGGTTGGCGGCGGCCGTTGCGTTGTCTTCGAATAGCCACAACACGCTGCCGGGCACGCGCGTCAAAATACGCATCCAGCTGGCGAAGACCGCCGGCGTGATCTTGAAATTGTTGTTGAAGCAGCAGAACACGAAGGCCGCGGTCGGCAGTCCTAGTCCGGCGCGCGAGAATTGCGTGGCGGACAACGGGCGTTTGGAATCGTTGACGTAGTAGCTATGAGGCAGCGTCACGACCTTCTCGGCATAGATCTGGCGCTCAGCGGGCGGAATAACTGTCGCATCGCCGATGATGTAGTCGAGATAGTCGGCGCACATCGGGCCGGCATAGCCCATGTAGTTGACCTGCACCGGGGCGGCCCGGCAGGCGAAGATGCCGGGGCGTGAACCGGTGGTGAAGCCTTTGAGGTCGACGGCGATGTCGATCTCCATCTGGCGGGAATAGGCCGCGACGTCACGGTCGGCGCTCTGGCGGGCATCGATAAAATGATCAAAGGCCTTGGACATGCGCCGCCGGGCGTCGTCGTCGCGTTCGGGACCGTAAGAGAAGGCATAGGTCTCGAAACGGCTTTTGTCGTGCAGTTCGAAGAATTCGGTGAGCACGTAAGCCGTAGCGTGATTGTAGTAGTCGGCCGAATAGTAGCCCACGCGAATGCGCTCGTGCTTCGGCCAGGCGGGAATCGGCCCCAGAGTCGCATCCAGCGGACAGCGGCTGCGCGTCCAGATCTCGGCGGCTTTGCGCTGGATGGGCAGATTGTCGGTCATCGCCAGCAGCGGCCAGGACGGCGTGACGCTTTGGCCGGCTTCGACGCCGGCAACGAGTGCTGCGATGTTGGCTTCGGCCTTGTCCCAATCGCAGACCAGCATTCGCGTGTGCTGCAGGATGCCGGCGAGGAACGGATAGTGCGGCGCGAACTCCAGCGCGCGTTCCAGATCGCTGATGGCGCTGTCGTAGCGGCCCAGCGCGATGAGCGTCCCGGCGCGATTCACATACGCATCCACATAGTTCGCGCGCAGCGCCAGGGCCGCATCGTAAGCGGCAAGGGCTGCGTCGGTTTTGCCAAGGATGTTCAGGGCGTTGCCGAGATTGGTGTGCGCCGAGGCGCTGCGCGGATCAATCTGCAGCGCCTTGCGGAAAGAGGCTGCCGCCTCGTCAGCGCGGTTGAACTCGCTGAGGGTAACGCCCAGCTGATTTTGGATATCGAAGCTATCCGGCTTCAACTGTGCCGCCCGCCGGAACGCCGCTAGCGCCTGATCTACCCGGCCCATGATTTTGAGCACACGTGCACGCTCATAATGCGCTTCACCGTGATCCGGCGTGAGGGCCAGAGCACGATCGTAACCTGCCAGGGCGGCCGGGTATCTGGCCAGCGCCCGTAGCGCGTTCGCACGATTGAACTGAACCTCGGGCTGCGCCGGACCGCCCAACTCGAGCGCGCGGTCGAAGTTATCGATGGCAGCTTCCTGGCGGGCGAGCGCGCGGTATGCCAGACCGCGGTTGTTGTAGGCCGGCGCGTAGGCCGGGTTGGCCGGATTAAGTGCGATGGCCTTGCTGATGAGCGCGACGGCTTGCTGATTGTCGCCGCCTTGCATAACGATGACACCCGACAGATGCATGGCGTCGAAGTGCTTGGGATCAAGCGCCAGGATCTGGTCGTAGATGGCTTTGGCTTCGGCAAACCGGCCTTGCTGGTGCAAAGCCAGACCTTGCGTAAAAAGCGCGGCGGTATTTTGGGAAAGGTCAGACACGGCGTACTCTAATTTCAAGATTTCAAAAAAGCGAATCGCGCATCAAAGACACGCTGATCGGGTAGACATCATATCGGCAATACCTTGACCTACGACATTTCGCGGCTCACCCTTTCGTTAGCTACGCGTATGCTGGTTTTGGTTCCCGCCCAGGCTTTGGCCCTTTCGGGATTTGCGCAACACGGCCGTGCTTTCTTTAACCATTGTGGTCAAGGAGCGCGTCATGAAATCTCCACTGCACTTCCATTCTCGGCATTTCCCGCAGCATTTAAAGGACTATGTGCCTGACTTCAACCCGGCTGAGCTTTTGAATGCCGAAAGCTTTGTCAGGGCCTTGATGATCACCCCATTACTATCGTCCTGCTCACGTTCCTGTCGTTGAGTTGATCGAATCGCGGCGGCTATCGGGCCTGGTGCTCCTCCATCATGCGCGTGTAGGCCGCTTCGATATCGCGGGCAAACATCTGTGAGTCGAATAGCGGCGCCGCTGGGCGCAGACTGATCAGTTTGTCTTTGATCGACCGCAGGCGCAGCGGATCGCGCGCCAGCGCCACCGCGGCTTCCTCGTAGGCGGCGATGCTGGGCACGATCAGTTCGGGCAGACCGACGGCCATGAGCAGGCTGGCAGCCACACGGGCGGTGAAACTTTCGCCCGGCGCGGTCAGTACCGGCAGGTCAGCCCACAGCGCGTCGCTGGCGGTGGTGTGAGCATTGTAGGGCAGTGTATCGAGGAACAGATCCGCCGCCCGCTGGCGCGCGAGATGCAGGTCGGGTGCAATGCGCTCGGCGAAGACCAGTCGCGCTGCGTCGATTCCGCGCCGCGTAGCTTCCGTGCGCAGGTTCGCGGCCGCGGCCGGGCTGTCTTCGATTAACCACAGCACGCTGTTATCGACGGCCTTTAGGATACGCATCCAAATATCGAACATCGCCGGCGTGATCTTGAAGTTGTTATTGAAGCAGCAGTAAACGAACCCCTCCTCCGGCAGCCCCAATTCAGCACGCGTATAAACCCGCGCGGCGATTTCGCGTTTGCTGTCATTGACCTGGTAGCTATGGGGCAGCGTCACGATGCGTTCGGAAAAGTATGGCCGGTTGGCGGCGGTGATCAGGGTGTTGTCAGCGATGATGTAGTCAATATAGGAGGCGCCCATGGTGCCGGGATAGCCCAAGTAGTTGACCTGAATAGGCGCCGCGCGGTGAGCAAAGATGCCGGCGCGGTAGCCTTCGGTAATGCCCTTGAGGTCGACGGCGATATCGATCTGCTTCTCGCGCGACAATGCCGCCACGTCGCGATCGCTGCGCCCGCGCACATCGATGAAGGCATCGCAGCCGGCCATGAGGCGCTTCTGCATGTAATCGCCGGTCGCCGGGCCAAAGGAAAACGCGGTGACCTCGAATTTCGCGCGGTCGTGGCGCTCAAACAATTCGGCGATCAGGTGCGCCGTGGCGTGACGATAGAAGTCGGCGGAGTAGTATCCAATCCTGATCCGCTCGTGACGCGGATAGGCGGGCAACGGACCCAGAGCGGGATTTTCCGGATGTTTGGCCGTCATCCAGATCTCGGCGGCCTTGCGCTGCAACGCCGGAGAATCAGTCAGGCCCAGCAGGGGCGAACAGGGCGACGCTGGCTCCCCCCTTTCGACCCGGGCGAGCAGCGTGGCAATCTCGGCCTCGATACTATTCCAGTCGCAGATATACATTTTATAGTGCAGCCTTATCCCCTCCAGGAACGGATGGCTGGGATTGAGCGCCAGCGCCCTCTCGAGGCTTACCACTGCCTCCGTCGGGCGCTTGAGTTCCGTCAGGATGGTGCTGCGGTTGCCGTGGGCATTGGGATTGTCGGGCGCCAGTTCAACCGCTTTGTCGAGGCTGGCAAGCGCCTCTTCAAGCCGGCCCAGCTCGCCCAATACGATGCCGCGGTTGATATAAGGCGACGCGAAGCGCGGATTAAAACGGATGGCGGTATCAAAGCTCTGCAGGGCCGCCGTGGCATTGCCCAAGACCTTCAGGGCCAGCCCGAGGCCGTTATGCGCGGCGGCGAAATTGGGCTCGTGGGTGAGCGCCGTGCTGAAACATTCGACTGCGGCGGGCACGCGGCCAAGTTCGTAGAGCGCTAGTCCCTTTTGATGCAGCGCGTCGGTGTGGCGCGGCTCATGTCCGATGGCGAGGTCATAGGCCGCGATGGCGTCTTCGAGGCGCCGCAAGGCATGCAGCGACGTGCCGCGGTTATAATGTACATCGGCGTGGCGGCCGCCGGCCGCCACGGCCTTGTCGAGATCGGCGAGTGCTTCGAGGTGACGGCCCATGCCGGCGAAAGCCATGGCACGATTGCTCATCACCAGCCCCTGCGCCTGGGCATGGGGCGCCACCGCCATCGCCTGGCCCATCAGCACTAGGGCGCGCGGAAAGTCGCCACTTTGTGACGCCAAGATGCCGGCCAGGTGCAAAGCATCGAAATGCTGCGGTGCGTCCGCCAGCACACGCGTGCAAATCGCCGCGGCACCGGCCACATCTCCCCGCTGATAGAGGGAAAGTCCAAGCTGGTAGAGACGTTGGGTGGGCTCGGCGGCGGTGTTCAAGAATCGTGTCCGGCTGGGTCAAGCGTGCGCTGCCAGCCTAGCAACGCGCAGGCAGGTTCCGCTACACTAGATGCGCTTGGGTATTCATCAGGGGAGGAACGGGAATATGCCAAAGTCACTTTCTATTCTCACGACCGGTATCGCGGCTCTCGCGTTCACGAGTTTTGCCTACGCGCAGCGCGCTCCGGTGATCGATCCGCCGGAGCCCGCTGAAATTGCCGGCCACGTTGCGAAGGCCAAGGAGATCGCCGGCACCAACCCGCTGCTGTCGAAGATGGCTGCTGAGGGATACTGGTGCATGACCCCGTCCCACGCCTCGGCCCTGGTCGGCAAGTACACCTCGAAGCCGATGACCGACCCCGTGCCGGCGGTTCAATACTTCGACAACCTGTATCTCTTCGGCACAGGCTTCGTCGGGATGTTCGTGCTCAAAACCAGCGACGGCCTGATTGCCTGGGACGCGCTCAATAACTCGGCGGAAATGGAAACCATCTTCGAGCCGGGCATGAAGAAGTTTGGCCTCAATCCCGCCGATATCAAGCTGATGATCGTCACGCATGGCCACTACGACCACTTCGGCGGCGCCAAATACATGCAGGACAAATATAAGACCCCTGTGGCCCTCAGCGCTTCCGATTGGGACCTGATGGCGGCCGCGCCCGCGCGCCCTGACGGCACCGTGCCGCCGAAAAAAGACCGCGTGCTGATCGACGGCCAGAAGGTCACTGTGGGCGATACCACGGTGCAGGTTGTGATCACGCCGGGCCATACGCCGGGCACCGTGTCGTCGATCGTGCCGGTACGCGACAACGGCACGACGCGCCTCATGGCCATGTGGGGCGGCACCGCCTTTCCCAGCACCACTGCCGCCGTGACCAACATGCGTGACTCAGCCCTCAAGTTCCGCGATGCGGCCAAGGCGGCGGGGGCCGTGGGCATTCTCAACACCCATGAGTTCTTCTACGACCTGACGGCCCGCAAAAACGCGCAAGGTTCCTCGCCCAACAATCCGCTGGTGATCGGCGCGGAAGCCACGCAGAAGACTATGGAGATCAAAGCCGAGTGCCTGACCGGCCAGATCGCCTGGTCGAAGGCCATGGGGAAATAGCGGGTAATATCCTCTTTCGCAGCTGTTACAGATGAAGGGGCGTGCTGTTGTGGCACGCCCCTTTTTTTGCACTGACTTTTCTATGTGGCTTTCAGATAGATTGTCCTCTCCACGATCAACCAGGGGATATTCATGCGCCACGTTCTGAGAGCGGCCCTCCTTAGCTTTACCTGTTTCGCCGCCACCGCCGGCTTTGCAGCCGACGCGGCGCTGATCGAAAAAGGCCGCAAATTATTTGCAGATGCCAAGCTGTCGAGCACCGGGGCCGCCTGCGTGAACTGCCACCCCAACAACGGCCATACCGACAATAAGACTTATGTCGGCCTCAATGCGGTTAAAGACGGCACGCCCGACGGGCGCAGCACGCCGACCTTGTGGGGCGCGGGCCGCCGCTCGGTCTATGCTTGGGCCGGCACCGCGCCGGCGCTGGAGGGCAATATCCGCGCCATCATCGTCAACCGCATGAAGGGCGCCGAGCCGACCCCGGAAACGCTGGCGGCCCTTGCGGCTTATGTGCGTTCGCTGGCCCCACCTAAAACCGGAAACATCGACGACGATGGCGTGCCGGCCAAAAAGGCCCCGGCAGCCGTCAAACGCGGCTTTGCGCTATTTACCGGCAAAGGCGGCTGCGGCGCCTGTCACGTGCCCGGCAGCTTCGACAAAGCCGAGCCGGAGGATGTCGGCACCGGTGCAAAATTCAAGGTCCCGGCGCTTTGGGCGGTGTCACAGACCGCGCCCTATTTCCACGATGGCCGCACCGAAAGCCTGGAAGACGCGGCGAAGGCCATGTGGGCCGTGAGCACGAAGAAAGCCGGCACGGCGAGCGATCCCACGGACAAGGAAATCGCCGACCTGCTGGCGTATTTGAATTCGCTTTAAAGCGTTTCCTGAAACCGCACAGCGGCGCCGACGGGCCGCTCCAGCAGTTCATCGTCGCGCATGACGATGTGGCCGCGCACAATGGTGGCCATGGGCCAGCCGGTAACGGCCATACCGTCGAAGGCCGTCCAGCCGGTGCGGCTGGCAATCCATTTGTTGGTGATGGTGCGCTTGGCTTTCAGATCGACGACGGTGAAATCGCCGTCGTAGCCCAGGGCCACGCGGCCCTTGCCGGCGATGCCGAAAATGCGGGCGGGGCCAGCGCTCATCAGATCGACGAGGCGCTGCAGGGTTAGGCGCCCTTCGGCGATGTGGTTGAGCATCACCGGCACAGTGGTCTGCACACCCGTCAAACCCGAGGGACTGCGCGGATAGGGCTTAGCCTTTTCCTCGAGCGTATGCGGGGCGTGGTCGGAGCCGATGCAATCGATGACGCCGTCATTAAGCGCCTGCCACAGGGCATCGCGGTGACGCGCCTCGCGGATCGGCGGATTCATCTGCGCGAGGGTGCCCAGGCGCTGGTAGCACTCGGGCGCCGCCAGCGTGAGATGTTGCGGCAACACTTCGACCGTGGCGATGTCCTTGTGCTGGGCCAGGAGCGCCATCTCTTCCGCCGTGGTGACGTGCAGCACGTGCACGCGGCGGTGATTGGCGCGCGCAAGGCTCAGCAGCCGTTGTGTCGAACGCACGGCGGTCTCCACGTCGCGCCATTCGGGATGCATTGAGACATCGGCGCCGCCGGCCACCATGCCGGCGCGTTCCTGCAGGCGAAAGTCGTCCTCGCTGTGCACGGTGACGCGGCGCGACCCCGACCGGAGCACACGGGCCACGTTTTCGTCGTCGGCCACCAGCAACGTGCCGGTGGAGGAGCCCATGAACATCTTGACGCCGCAGCAGCCGGGCAGGCGTTCGAGCGTGCCCAGTTCCTCGGCGTTCTCGGGCGACGCGCCAACATAAAAGGCGAAATCGGTCCAGCAGCGCCCGGTGGCGCGGGCGATCTTGTCGTTGATGGCCGCTTCAGTGGTGGTGGCGGGATCGGTATTGGGCATCTCGAAGACAGCGACGATGCCGCCCAGGGCCGCGCCGCGCGTGCCGCTTTCAAGGTCTTCCTTGTGCGTGGGCCCGGGCTCGCGGAAATGCACCTGCTCGTCGATGAGGCCCGGGAGAACGGTCAGCCCCGTGGCATCGAACGCTTGCGCGCCGCTGCCGGGCGTCAGAGGGCCGATGGCGGCAATCTTGCCGTCTTTCACGCCGACGTCGGTAGCAACCGGACCGCCGGGGGTAAACACCGTGCCGCCGTGGATGACCAGATCAAAGCCCATGCTCAACTCGCCAATGTCTCGAATACGTCGCCGCTGCTTGCAGCCCCGATCATATGGTGATGGTGCCACAAAGCATAGAACAACAACGTCCAGGCCTGGCCGGCGGTGCCCTGAGTGACGCCGCCAAAAAGCGCTTCGACGCTGCCTGGCTGGCAAATTTCCGTGATGCCCGGCTGACGGGCGACCAGCGGGCCCAGCCGTTTGCCCTGGGCGGCAATCCAAGCGCCGACCGGCACCGTGAAACCGCGCTTTTTCGCAAAGGCATCAGTCGCGGGGAAATTCTCGGACAACCATTGGCGCAAGAGCCATTTACCGCGCCGGCCGCGGATCTTTTGGCTGTCTGGCAGGTTGAAGGCAAAGGCAGCCACACGCGGATCGAGAAACGGCACGCGGCCCTCGACGCCGTGGGCCATGAGGCAGCGGTCCACCTTCAGCAACAGATCGTTGGGCAACCAAGCCGCGCAATCGACGGCCTGCAACGCCTTGAGGCCTTTGCCGTAGCGCGCGACGGCCTTGCGTTCGATGTCCGCGATGTCCGCATGCCAATCGGTTTGCAGGCGCAGGCCGGGGAAATTGACGAAGCTGTGTCGCCGCCATGGCTGTTTCGCGAAAGGCCACGGCCGCAAAGCCGCGCGGGTGCGGCCATAGCCCGCGAACAATTCGTCGCCACCCTCACCCGACAGCACGACCTTCACCTCGCGCGCCGCGGCTTGGGCCAACAGATATGTGGGCACGATGGCGTAGTCGGCAGCGGGATCGTCCATGGCGGCAGCGATGGCCGGCAGGCTGCGCCAGAAATCATCGGCAGTGACTTCGATCTCCACGTGGCGCGCATGGGCCGCCGTGGCCGCCTTGCGCGCACCGTCGCGCTCGTCGTGGGCATCGGTACCCGGAAAGGCAGCCGTAAACGCCAGCACCGGGCGTTCGTTGAGCTGCGCCATCATCGCCAAAACGGCGGCGGAATCGATACCGCCTGAGAGAAACATGCCGTACGGCACGTCGGCCCGCTGGTGGACGTAAACGCTGTCACGCCAGACATCGCCGAAGGCCTTCAGCGCCTCGGCATCGCTGCGCGCGGCGGTCTCGGATGCCGGCAAGGCTGGCTGTTGCAGGCGTTTGACAATACGCGTGCCCTCGACGATCAGGGTTTCGCCGGGGGCGACGCGCTTGATACCCGCGAAGGGCGTGTCGAGGCCGGTCGAGTAATTCAACGCCAGCATCTCGTCCACCGCATCAAGATCAAGGCGCGGCGCAACCAGGCCAGCCTTGAGCAGCGCCTGGGGCTCCGAAGCGAAGAAGAATCCTTCGGCGGCTTCGATGTAATAGAGTGGCTTGATCCCGAATGGGTCGCGCGCCAGCACCAGGCGTTTTTTCGCCGGATCGTGGATCGCCACGGCGTACATACCGCGCAAATTGGCGGCGAAGCCCTCACCCTCACGGCGATAGAGGTGCAGGATACTTTCGCAATCCGAGCCGGTAGTGAAGTCGGCTGGGCCAAGCTCGCGGCGCAGATCGGTGTCGTTGTAGATCTCGCCGTTGGCGATCAGCGCCACGCCATCTTGCGCCATGAAGGGCTGCACGCCATGGGCCAGGTCGATGATCGACAGCCGGGTGTGCACCAGCGCCACGCCATCGCGCGACACGCTGCCGTGTCCATCAGGACCGCGATGCGCCAAGGCCCGGGCGAGCCGCGCCAAGGTGTCTTCCGCCGGCGACGCCGCGCTCATGATGCCGGCGATGCCGCACATCGGCGGCTACGGACCGGCCATGAGGGATTGCATCGACGGCGTAGAGGACTTGGTGGTGATGCGATTCAGGAGATCGAGGTATTGGGGCGCCACCTTGTCCATGGCGAAGGTCTCGGTGAAGGCCTTGATGCCGTGGCCGCGCAGGTTCATGACCAGCGGCACGTCTGCCACCACCAGTTTGATGGCTTCGGCCATACTGATGGCGTCACCCACCGGCACGAGGAAACCGCTCTCCTTGTGCTTGATCAACAGGCCCGGCCCTAAACTGTCGGCTGCGATCACCGGCGCGCGGGCGGCCCAGGCTTCGACCACCGCGTCACCGACGTCGTCCTGTTTCGACGGATAGACAAAGACATCGCAGGCCGTGAGATACGGCACGAGGTTGTCATGCCATCCGAGAAAGCGCACACGCGGCTTCACGCCGCGTTCGTGGGCGGCGGCCTCCATGGCTTCGCGGTCGGCGCCGTCGCCGGCGATCCAGAGGTAATAGCCCGACAGCCGCGCGACGGCATCGAGCAGAGTTTCGAGCCCGGTGTTCTTGGTAAGGCGCATGGACGTGAAAATCAGTTTCGCCGTCGGCGGCGTATACACCGCCTTGCGGTTTAGGGCCGGCGTGTCCATTTCCTCGGGCAGCATGGGGATGTGAGGTAGCACATGCACCTGCTGCACCGACCAGCCGGCGACCATGGCAGCATCAGCCCGGGTCTGCGACGGCGTGAAGATGTGGTGGCACTTGTTCAAGAGCGCTTCATGATTGAAGTCGGTGCCCAGGCGCGCCATGTGGACAAAACCGTCCTTCTGCACCAACTCGGCGACATCGGGCGTCCAGGAAATGACGACGTCGGGGGCGAAGCGGCGGATGACGGAGTTGATGTTGCGCCGATCGAGGAACGCAAAGCGGCTGGGGAAGTCCATCTCGATGGCCTGAACGCCCAAGGCTTCGTATTGCTTTGCACGCGCCGGGTTGCGGTCGAACATGGCGCGCTGCTCGACGCCCGCGCGGGCGAGCACACCCGCCAGCCGCAGGGCCTGGCGCTCGATGCCGCCGTAGGGGGCGCCCGACATCAGATGGAAAACTTTCACCGGCGTCCTCATACCTATGCTGGCCTTAACTGTGCCTTGCTGAGGGCCCGAAGCCAAGTGATTACCAGCGGGATTTCGCCCTGTTTTTCATGCCATTACGTGCCCAAAGGCGGTCGCGGCCTGATCGACGGTGAGCTTGGCCATGTCCTCGCCCGCCGCCTGCACCACCGCCCCGCCCCAGGGGCCGTAGCGCGCGGGGTCGGTAGGGCCGAATAGCGCAAGCGTGGTAATGCCGGTCGAGGCGGCGAGATGGGCGAGGCCTGAGTCGTTGCCGATGAAGGCGCCGCAGCGAGCGAGTGCGGCGTGCACTGTCAGGAGATCGGGCTCGCTGAAAATGCCGAAGGCCTGCGGCAGTGCCGCCACCAGCGGCGCGGCTTGGGCTTCGTCGCCAGGCCCCCCGATCAAGGCCACGCGCCAGCCATGGCAGGGACCGGCGAGCAGGCGTTCAACAAGCGCGGCGAAGCGTTCCGGCGGCCAGGTCTTGCGCTGAGTCGCAGCGATCGGGGCAACGGCCAGCACCGGCGGGCCGTCGGGGACCAACAAGGCCGCAGCGGCCCGGTGCTTGGCATCGACATATATATACGGCGGCGCGGGCTGGGGCAGCGCCAACAGATGCGTCAGGTGCGCGACGTGATGCACGCCGGGCGCGATGGGACCGACGACGTATCTTTTTCGCACGGGGATCAGGTAGCTGATCAATGAGCGACGCAGATCGACGACGACGTCCCACTGTGTTCCGCGGACCTGGGTCCACAGACTGAGCCAGTGCATGTCAAAGCGCTGCTTCTTGACGACGATGATGCGGGCCAGTCGCGGCACGGTGGCGAACAATGGTGCGGCCAAAGGCCCGCAGGCAATGGTGAATCGCGCGTCGGGATAGGTATCCACTAGGTGCCGCAGCAGACCCGACGACATCACCGCATCGCCGATGCGCGTATGGGTGATGAAGAGGATATTCAAGTGTTGCTCTTAGGTGTTGCCGGGGGGAAGGCTGGCGACGAAGGCATCCAACTCCTCCGCTGCCATGGCCCAGACACGTCGGCGCACGGGATCGGCGGCGGCGGCGCTGAGGTTTTTGTAGACGTCGTCATTGCCCAGGATCTGCAGCGCGACGTTGGCGAAGGCGGCCTCATCGGGGACCACGTAGCCCGACGAACCGTTGTCGATGCGTTCGTCGGTGCCGCCGAGATTGCGCGCGACCGCCGGCAAACCGGCGGCTTGCGATTCCGCCAGCGTCCAGCAGGCGTAATCCTGTGCATCGCCCGGATACAGGTGGACGCGGGATTCACGGTAAGCCTCGGCCATGCCGTCGTCGTTCTTGGGATCGACGACTACCACATTGGCGGCGGCGGCGGCTTTCACCTGTTCCAGCACGGGAATTATAGTGGTGGGGATTTCCTCGCCCTTGAGCCCCTTGCCCAGCACGGCGGAATAGACCGCCAGCCGCGCACTTGGCATCTGCGGATGGATCAATCGTGTCCACAGGTCCACCAGCCAGCCGAGGCCCTGCAGCGGATGGGTGGTCACGATCGCATGGGGCGGCGGGATCGGCGGCGGCGCGTTGCGCGCGGCTTCCTCAGCGGCCTTCTGCTCGGCCTCGCGCGCTTGCTCGGCAGCCGGGTCGTAACCGTAGTCGTCGGGCGTATGGGACGGCATCATCGTCGGCGGCGCCGGGGGCTCGTAGTAGACGCTGCGCAGGCCAGGCGTGATGACGGCGTGGCGCACTTTGCCTTTGTAGGCGCGCTGCTGGTTGCGGCCTATGAAAAGCAGCGAGGCGGCAAAGGAATCGTAGAGCGGTTCGTTGGCCGATGCGCTCAGGTACTCGGGCGCGCCCACCACCCACAGCAGCCGGTGCGTGGCCGAGCGCAGGGTGCCCATGAGCTGGGGTTTGCGCAAGGCGATGAGCACGTCGGCGGACTTGGGCGCCATGGAATCGCCGAAGGGCGTGTAATAGGCGCCCTCGGCCATATGGGCATAGGTGACGCGGTTGATCACCTTGACCTCGTGGCCGCGCTCCTGCAGCGCCGAGGCCAGGCCGATCACGGCCTTCTCGGCCCCGCCCACCGGGCGGCGCATGGGGGTATAGCCGTCATAGGACAGGGCGGAATCGTCAACGAATACATAGCGCATGGGGAAGTTATAGCCGCCGGCTTGCCGGGGAGCAAAGGAGTGCTACATAGAGCGCACAGTTTCGAGGTTTCCCATGCCCTTTTATACCCTCCTGCCCCATCGCGCGCTGATCGCCGTTCGCGGCGAGGACCGCGTGGGCTTCCTGCAGGGCTTGGTGTCCAACGACATGGCCAAGGTTGAGGCCGGCGGGGCGGTGTGGGCTGCCTTCCTGACCCCTCAGGGCAAGTTCCTGCACGAGTTCTTCGCCGTCCCCCATCACGATCACATCCTGCTGGAGTGCGAACGCGCGCGCCGCGACGATCTGGTGACTCGCCTGTCGCGCTATAAATTGCGCGCCAAGGTGACCCTGGCCGCCGACGATACGCTGACGGTGGGTGTCGCCTGCGGCGAAGGGGCCAGTGCCGCACTGGCGACCAGCGAAACGCCCGGCCATGTGATGGGGCACGGGGACGGCGTCATCTACACCGATCCCAGAGTGGTGGGCGCGGGTATGCGCTTGGCGCTGCTGGCCGAACAGATCGCGGGCTTATCCAAACTCGGACTCAGCGAGAGCACGCCAGAGGCATACGACAGCACGCGCTTTGCCTTGGGCTTGCCCGATGGCAGCCGCGACATGGAGGTCGACAAGGCCTTACTGCTGGAAAACGGCTTCGAGGAACTGGCCGGCGTGGACTTCAACAAAGGCTGTTACATCGGCCAGGAACTGACCGCGCGCACCCATTACCGGGCGCTGATCAAGAAGCGCCTGATGCCGGTGAGCTTTGCGGGCGACACACCGGCCTCCGGCTCGCCGCTGACCACGGCCGAAGGCACCGAGGCCGGCGAGATGAAAAGTGCCGCCGACGGCAAAGGGCTCGCCTTGGTCCGGCTGGATAAAATCGGTGGGGAATTGCACGCCGGCACGGTGCGCGTGACGGTGCATCAGCCGGCCTGGATGAAGCTGGCCTGATCGGCCGATAGCCGCTGATGAGACCGCCGAACCAAATGCAAAACGCAGGGTGCGGTGGCGCTGACCGGTACCATTGTGGATACGGCGGGCAGCACCGGAAGCCATTCGGGGTCGGACTCTAGGATCGCGCGCTAAACAGCAGTCGGCCAAAATACAAAGTGTCTAATTCAGGCGCCAGATTTCAAAGTTGAGCAGGCTGGCGAAGGTCACCCAGGCGATCAGCGGGAACAGGCAGAAGCCGGCAACGCGATCGAGCCGGCGGAAGGCTACGGCGGTCGCGACGATCACGACCAGCTGGGGCAGGATGTTGGCCAGGCCCAGCAGCGGGTTGTTGGCGCCGAAAAACATCCACGACCAGGCGCCGTTCACCAGAAGCTGGGCATAGAACAGCACAATGGCAGTGGTGCGCTCAGGCGACGGCGGCAGGCGAAAGATGCGCCAGACTGCAAAGGCCATCAGTACATAAAGCGCCGTCCAAACCGGCCCGAAGATCCAGTTCGGCGGATTGAACGCGGGCTTGTTGAGGCTTTCGTACCACGGCGCCAGATTGGGAAAGGTCGCCAGCTGAGCCGCCGCGGAAACCGCGGCAACGCTGGCAACAGCCAAAACAAAAAAGCCGAGACTGCGGCGCATTGCCGGGTTCATTTGGATGGTCCTAATTCAGGCTCTGGGCCTTGCCGCCCTTCTCCGCCAGCGCGGCCTGGGCGGCGGCGAGGCGGGCGACAGGCACACGGTAGGGCGAACAGGATACGTAATCCAGCCCGGCGCGGTGGAAGAAGGCTATAGAGTCCGGATCGCCGCCGTGCTCGCCGCAAACACCCAGCTTGAGGTTTTTGCGCACGGCACGGCCGCGTTCGGCCGCCATGAGAATGAACTGCCCGACGCCATCCTGATCGAGGCTGGCGAAGGGGTCTTTTTCGAAAATGCCCTTCTGTTTGTAAATCTCGATCAGGTTGGCGCAGTCGTCACGCGACAACCCGAGCGTCATCTGCGTCAGGTCGTTGGTGCCGAAAGAGAAGAACTCGGCAGTGGTGGCGATGTCGCCCGCCTGCACGGCCGCACGCGGCAGCTCGATCATGGTGCCGACCATATATTCAATCGTGACGCCGGCAGCGGCAAAGACCTCTTGGGCCACGACATCGACGACCTTTTTCATCATGTCGAGTTCAAGACGATTGCCCACCAGCGGGATCATCACTTCCGGGATGACTTTTTTGCCCTGCTTGGCGACGGCAACGGCGGCCTCGAAGATGGCTCTAGCCTGCATCTCGTAGATTTCGGGATGCGAGACACCCAGGCGCACGCCGCGATGGCCTAGCATGGGATTGCTTTCGTGAAGCCGGACCAGCGCCTCGCGCACCGACTCTTCCGAAACCGACGCACCTTCGGCGACTTCTTTGATCTCGGCATCGGTGTGGGGCAGGAACTCGTGCAGCGGCGGATCGAGCAGACGGATCGTGACCGGCAGGCCGTCCATGATGGTGAACAGCTTGATGAAGTCGCCGCGCTGGAAGGGCAGCAGCTTGTCGAGCGCGGCTTTGCGGCCGCCGGTGTCCTTGGCCAGGATCATCTGGCGCATGGTCAGGATGCGTGCCGGATCGAAGAACATGTGCTCGGTGCGGCACAAGCCAATCCCCTCGGCGCCGAACTTGCGCGCGGTCTCGGCATCCAACGGCGTTTCGGCGTTGGCGCGGACCCTGAGACGGCGGATCTTATCGACCCAACCCATCAGCGTGGCGAAATCGCCGGTCAGCGCGGGCCGAATGGTGGCGACCTTGCCCAGGAACACTTCTCCGGTGGCGCCGTCGAGAGTGATGATATCGCCTTCGAGCAGGATCTTGTCGCGCACGCGGGCGGTCTTGGCCTTGGCGTCGACGTTGATGTCGCCGGCGCCGCAGACGCAGGGCGTGCCCATACCGCGCGCGACGACCGCCGCGTGGCTGGTCATGCCGCCGCGCGTGGTGAGGATGCCCTGGGAGACATGCATGCCGCCGATGTCCTCGGGGCTGGTCTCGCGGCGCACGAGGATGACCTTCTCGCCGCGGCGGACCCAGTCTTCCGCATCTTCAGCGGTAAAGACGATTTTGCCCGAAGCGGCACCCGGTGATGCGGGCAACCCGCGCGACAGCAACTGGCGCGGCGCTTTCGGATCAAGCATCGGGTGCAGCAGCTGATCCAGCTGTGCGGGATCGATGCGGCGCACGGCCTCTTCTTCCGAAATCAACCCTTCGCTGGCCATATCGACGGCGATCTTGAAGCCGGCCTGGGCGGTGCGTTTGCCGTTGCGGGTCTGCAGCATCCAGAGCTTGCCCTTCTGGATGGTGAACTCCATATCCTGCATGTCCGCGTAGTGCTTCTCGAGGCGGTTGCGCGTGTCCACAAGCTCCTTGAACAGCGCGGGCATGCTTTCTTCCATGGCCGGCAGCTTGGAGCCCTGGGCGTCCTTGCCTTGAATCGTGATCTGCTGGGGCGTGCGGATGCCGGCGACGACGTCCTCGCCTTGGGCGTTCACCAGATATTCGCCGTAGAACACATTGGCGCCGGTGGAGGGGTCGCGTGAGAAACACACGCCAGTCGCACAGTCCTCGCCCATGTTGCCGAAGACCATCGACTGCACGTTAACGGCGGTGCCCCAGGCGTCGGGGATTTCGTGCAGCTTGCGATAGGTGATGGCGCGGGTGTTCATCCAGCTGCCGAAGACGGCGCCGACGGCGCCCCACAGCTGCTCGTGCACATCTTGCGGAAAGGGCGCGCCGAGTTCCTCTTCGATACGCTTCTTGTAGCTTTCCACGAGGGCTTTCAGGTCAGCCGCCGTCAGCTGCGTGTCCATTGTAATGCCGCGGTCCTCCTTGGCGAGATCGAGCAGTTGCTCGAAGTCGTAGTGGTCCATGTTGAGGACGACGCTGGAATACATCTGGATGAAGCGGCGGTAGCTGTCGTAGGCAAAACGCGCGTCGCCCGACTGCCGGGCCAGGCCCTCGACGGTGGCATCGGTCAGGCCGAGATTCAAAATCGTATCCATCATCCCGGGCATGGAGGCGCGGGCACCCGAGCGCACCGACACCAGCAGCGGATTATTCACGTCGCCGAATTTGGCGCCGATGTGATTCTCGATATTGGCGATACCCTGCTCGACCTGGGCTTTGAGGTTGGCCGGGTATTGTTTGCCGTTGGCGTAATAGTAGGTGCAGACGTCGGTGCTGATGGTGAAGCCCGGCGGGACCGAAACGCCGATGGCGCTCATTTCCGCGAGGTTGGCGCCCTTGCCGCCCAACAGGTTCTTCATAGAGGCTGCGCCCTCGGCCTTGCCGGCGCCAAAGGTGTAGACCCATTTGCCATCGGCGGCCGGGGATAGGGCTTTGCTGCCCGGGGCAGCGTCGGAGGGGTAAAGATCCGGACGGAGTTCCTGGCGAGTGACCTTGCCGCCGGTAGCCTGTTCCACCGCCACGGCCCGCTCGGCGGGCACCCGGTCCCACTGACTGATGGCCTGGGGCGTTACATTAATGGTGCGGGCCAGGGCCGCAGTGCCGCCGGCTTCCGTGATGGCTCGCTCAAGGGCATTGTCGCGCATGATGTAAGCTCACCTTTGCAGGGGATGTGATGTAAGGTCATCTTGAATAGGCGGAAAAATATATGCTTACAACCCCCAATTCGGGCAAAAGTTGCGTGTGCGAAGAGGGCTCTTTCCCTTCTTCGACATCCCATTGAAATTTAAGGATTTAGCCTTCGATTTTGGAGAAATCGGCGACCTTGTTGATGGCCCGATCGATGCGCGCCAGCAGTCTCAGGCGGGCCGTACGCTGGGCTGGATCGTCGGCGTTCACTTTCACCTTGTCGAAAAACGAATCGACGGGCTTACGTAAGGTGGCCAAAGCGCCCATGGCGGCACTGAAGTCTTCGGTCACCAGCGCCGCGTCGGCGGTGGCTTCGACCGCCATGGTGGCCGTGTACAGCGCTTCGGCCTCCGGCGCCCCCAGATCGGCGGTGATGATGTCGCCGACCAACAATGTGGTGCCGCTCTTGGCTTCGGCACGGACGATATTGGTCGCGCGGCGCTGTGCGGCCAGCAGGTTTGCGCCGTCATCGCTTTTCACGAAATCGGACAGCGCCTCAACCCGCGCCATCAGACGCACGAGGTCGTCTTCGTTGCCCAGGGCAAACACAGCCGTGACCAGATCGTGACGCACGCCCTTGTCGCGCAAGTACGCTTTGAGGCGGTCGGCGAAGAAGTCGAGGACTTCGATGGCGATCTTCTCGCGGTTGATGTCCGTCACCAGGCCATCATAACTGCCGAGGGCATATTCGAAAGCCGGCAGCAGCGGGAGGCGCAGCTTATTCTCGAGAATGATGCGGATGATGCCAAGTGCTGCGCGACGAAGCGCGTAAGGATCTTTCGAACCCGTGGGCTTTTCGTTGATGGCGAAGAAGCCCATCAGGCTGTCGATTTTGTCGGCGAGCGAGACCGCGATGCTGACAGGGGCAGACGGACAGGAGTCCGCGGGGCCCAGCGGCGAATAATGCTCGGCGATGGCCGTTGCGACGTCCGCCGTTTCATTGTCATGCAGCGCGTAGTAGCGGCCCATGATGCCCTGTAGGTCGGGAAATTCGCCGACCATTTCGGTCGACAGATCGGCCTTGCACAACAGGGCTGCCTGGCGCGCGGCTTCGACATCGGCGCCGACGGGCTTGGCGAGGAAGGCGGCCAAGGCCACGATACGGTCGACTTTGGCGCGCACAGTGCCGAGCTTGGCCTGGAACACGCGCTCGTCCAGCTTGGGCACGCGGCTTTCAAGCGACTTCTTCTTGTCCTGGTCCCAGAAGAACTTGGCGTCGGACAGGCGCGGGCGCAGCACTTTCTCGTTGCCGGCGATGATCGCCTTGCCCTTATCGGCGGTGGCCATGTTGGCGACGACGCCGAAACGATTGGAGAGCTTGCCGTCCTTGGTGGTCAGGGCGAAATACTTCTGGTGCTTGCGCATGGCCGAGGTGAGCACTTCGGCGGGCACGTCCATGTACTGGGCGTCGATGGTGCCGAGCAGCGGCACGGGCCATTCGACCAGGCCGGTGACTTCGGCGACCAGACCCGGATCGTCCTTCACTGTCAGGCCTTCGGCGGCGGCCAGTTTGGCCAGCGTCGATGTGATGATGGCGCTGCGCTCGGCGGGATCGACCAGAACGTAGGCCTTAGCCAGCTTGACTTTGTAGTCGGCGAAGTTTTTCACCGCGATGAAACCGGGTGCCAAGAAACGATGCCCGCGCGTCGTGGCGGCGGCGGTGATGCCGCCGAACTGCACCGGCACGACCTTACCGTCGAGCACGCAAATGATCCCATGCAACGGACGCACCCAACGCGTGGGGTTGCTGGCCCAGCGCATGGACTTTGGCCACGGCAGCTGCGCCATGGCGGTCTCGACAATATCCTTCACCACGTCGGCGGTGGGACGGCCGGGCTTTTTGCTGACGGCGAAATAGAACACGCCCTTGGGCATGTCGCGCTTTTCGGCCTGGTCGAGACTGCTCAATCCGGCGGCTTTCAAAAAGCCCTGGATGGCCTGATCGGGCGCGCCAACTTGCGGCCCTTTGCGTTCTTCTGTGGTATCGGGCTGGGCCTCGGGCAGGCCGGTCGCGGCCAGCACCAAGCGGCGTGGGCCGACGGCGGTTTCCAGCGTCTTGGCTTCGATGCCGTTGCTCTTGAGCGCATCGCCCACAAGGCGGGCGAGGTCCGCAGCCGCCTGCTTTTGCATGCGGGCGGGGATTTCTTCAGAGAAGATTTCGAGGAGAAGCTCTGACATGGCCGTTACCCCGCCTTCGCGTTGCTGGGCGCAAGCCAGGCTTCGCAGCATTGTTTGGCAAGCGCGCGCACGCGGCCGATGTAGGCGGCGCGTTCGGTGACGCTGATGACGCCGCGTGCATCGAGCAGGTTGAAGGTATGCGAGGCCTTGATGCACTGGTCATAGGCCGGCTGCGCCAGTTTGGCGGCGAGCAGTGCCGCGCACTCTTTTTCGCAATCGGCGAAGCGGCGGAACAGGATCTCGGTGTCGGCGTGCTCGAAGTTGTGGGCGGAGTAGTCGACTTCGGCGCGGTGGAAGATATCGCCGTAGGTGACGCCGCGGCCGTTGAAGTCGAGGTCGTAGAGGCTGTTCTTGCCCTGGATATACATGGCCAGGCGCTCGAGACCGTAGGTGAGCTCGACCGAGACAGGATCACATTCAATGCCGCCAACCTGCTGGAAGTAAGTGAACTGCGTCACCTCCATGCCGTCGCACCAGACTTCCCAGCCGAGGCCCCAGGCGCCCAGGGTGGGGCTTTCCCAGTCGTCTTCGACAAAGCGGATGTCATGATCCATCGGATCGATACCGATGGCCTTCAGACTTTCGAGATACAGCGCCTGACTGTCCGCCGGCGACGGTTTGATAATGACCTGGAACTGATAGTAGTGCTGCAGGCGGTTGGGGTTCTCGCCGTAGCGGCCATCGGTGGGACGGCGCGATGGCTGAACGTAAGCCGCACTCCACGGCTCCTTGCCCAGCGCACGCAAGGTGGTCGCAGGGTGGAAGGTGCCAGCACCCATTTCCATGTCGTAAGGCTGGAGAATGACGCAGCCCTGGTCGGCCCAGAATTTCTGTAGCGTCAGGATAAGCGACTGGAAATCGAGGGGCTTCGGCGCGGCCTTGACGATGAAGGGCTTCGCTGCGGCATTTTTCACAAGCTTCTTTGCAGGCGCTTTATTGAGCGCGGCTCTCTTCGGTGCGACTTTTTTGGCAACCGGCTTCTTCACCGCACGCTTTTTAGCGACGGGTTTCTTGACCGCCTTTTTGACGGGTTTCTTCTTCGATTTGGGTTTCGCGCGCGCCATGTAACTGCCAGTCCCTAGATGAGGGGCGGAAGCTACCGGCCAGAGGGCGGAGAATCAAGCCGAAGGGCGCGGAAAATCAGGCTTTTTCGCAGGAACAGGCGGTTCCGGCGGCGATATATGAGCCGCATTTGGGGCACGGCACTAAATCCTGGGCGACAGGCATGCCAGGCTTGCGCGCGGGCGCGGCACCAGCGGCCGCCTTGGCCTTCTCGTCCATCACATGTTTATGGGCGGCGGCGATGCGCCGGCGGTACTTGTAGATAAAAAACACCGCGTAGATGACGCCGACGGTGAAGATGATTTTGACGAGGCTGAGCATGGGGTGAATATAGGGTGCCCAGCCAATGGACACCACTCCGCTATAACGCCAAAGCCCGCGCGTCCCTCAGCACGGCCTCAGCGGCCGCAGTGTACTTGCCGTCCAACTCGTGCAGGACCAGGCCGCCCAATAATGTGTCGGGCGAGCGGCGGCCTTTGCCGGCGTCGATGATCACGCGCCGCGCCGGTGTGCCGGCCTTGGGATAAATCGGCAGGGTGCGGATATCGCCGGCGTTGTGCGCATGCAGCGCGGCGAGGATTTCGGACAGGCGGTCGGCGCGGTGGATCATGACCAGCCGGCCTTTCGGGGCCAGGCACGCAAGGCAGGCCTTGATCCAGTCCTCCACATCGGCTTCGCCCTCCATGTGGGCGATCTTGAGGCCGGCATCGGGCGGAGGCGTACCAGCGTCGCCATAGGGCGGATTGGTCAGCACGATGTCGAAGGTGTTCAGGATATCAGGCGGCGGGCGCAGGATGTCGCCTTCTATTATAAAGGTGTCGGCGAGCTTATTGAGCGCGATGCCCTCGCCCGCCAGTACGGCGTAAGCGTGCTGGACTTCGAGCCCCGACAGCAAAAGCCCGGGCAATCGCGCGGCCAGGCAGAACATCGCGGCACCCGTCCCGCAGCCGGCATCCAGCACCCGCTGGCCGGCCTTGGCGCGAACAGCCGCCGCCAGCAGCACCGGATCGATGGCGGCACGATAGCCGCCCTCGGGCTGGCGCACGACGACGCGCCCGCCGAGCAGCTGATCGGTCGTAGCCTTCACTTCAGGCATTCCGGGCACAGGCCGTGCAGCACCATGCGCGCGGCACCGATGTCGTCTTCCAGCACCATCAGGCGGCGGGGGAACAGGGCGCCGTACATATCGGCAATGGGGCCGTCGAATTCCACGGACGGGATGTCGGCCTCGGACAGGGCCGCCTTCACCGCCGACAGCAGCACCGGGTCTTGAGTATGGAAGAGTTCAACCATTGCTTTCCTTGCCGCGTGTCCTTGAGGTCGTCCGGGAACCAATTCGCGGAGCGCCTGTGGGGTCAAAATACCTCTTTAGAGGGGGTGGCCCAAGCCTTATGGCCCGGCGTAGAATTGGTCCCAGGATTACATGGGGACGGACAGGCCCGGCTGCGGACATCGCGGCCCGCCGATATGTCGTATTGTCGTGGGGTTTGAGGTCGTGGCCACAGTCGTCAATCTAGAAGCCAGCCGTCTCGAGGCGAACAAGCGCGCCAAATCCAAAGCCCTCGATGCCCTGGTGGACCTGGTCGACGAGGACTTGAAGGCCGTCAACCGCACCATCGTCGCCCGCATGCATAGCCCGGTGGCGCTGATCCCGCAGCTGGCCGGGCACATCGTCGCGGCCGGCGGCAAGCGCCTCAGGCCCGTGCTGACGCTGGCCGCCACGAAACTCTGCGGCTACACGGGTGAGCGCCACATCCGCCTGGCCACCTGTGTCGAGTTCATCCACACCGCCACGCTGCTGCATGATGACGTGGTCGATGAAAGCGCGCTGCGCCGGGGGCAAGACTCAGCCAATGCCATTTGGGGCAACCAATCAAGCGTGCTGGTGGGCGACTTCTTGTTCAGTCGCGCCTTCGAGCTGATGGTCGAGGACGGCTCGCTGAAGGTGCTGCAGATCCTGTCGCGCGCGTCGTCGGTGATCGCCGAAGGCGAAGTGCACCAGCTGCTGACCTCCAACGACACCGAGACCAGCGAGGCGCAATACCTCGAAGTCATCCAGGCCAAGACCGCCGAGCTGTTTGCCGCGGCTGCGCGCATCGGCGCCGTGGTCGCCGACCGGCCCGATGTGGAAGAGGAAGCCTTGCGCGTCTACGGCCTTAACCTTGGTATTGCGTTCCAGTTGATAGACGATGTGCTCGACTATTCGGCGCGCCAGGCGGAACTGGGCAAGACCGTCGGCGACGACTTCCGCGAGGGCAAAATCACCCTGCCGGTTATCCTGGCCTTTCGCCGCGGCGACGAAGGCGAGCGCGGCTTCTGGCAGCGCACGCTCGAAATTCTCGAGCAGACGCCGGACGACTTGGGCCAAGCCATGGAATTGATGAAGCGCCACAACAGCCTTGGCGACACCGTCAATCGCGCCCGCCACTATGGCGCTGTCGCCCGCGACGCCCTGGGCATCTTCCCCGATAGCGCCACCAAGACCGCGCTCCTGGACATCATCGACTTCTGCATCGAGCGGGCCTACTAGCCAATCCCTTGGCCTAAAGCCTTGGAAAAATAGCCTTTATAGGCCCGCTTCCCGGCTTGCGCATGTGCCCCCGGAGCGGCTATAAGCGCGCCTCCAGTCGGAGCGTAGCTCAGCCCGGTAGAGCACTGCTTTCGGGAGGCAGGGGCCGGAGGTTCAAATCCTCTCGCTCCGACCATTCTTTAAGTCAGCCCAGAATTCCCGAACGAAAAACGGCCCCTCAGCAATGAGTGGGCCGTTTTGGTTTGCGAGACTCTAAAGCATCCTCACCATTCCCGCGTCCGGCAAGCGCAGCCGTTAAATCGCACAGCGGGAGCGGAGTTCCACACGAAGAGCGGTGGCAAAGCGCTGAACAAACCGGCAAAATAGCCCCCGGAGGCACATGCCATGAGACCATTGTTTGTTCAGATCAAATGTCAGCTCGGTGAGGCTGGTAAAGTGGCCGATGCCATCCTCGATACGCTTGAGGAGATTTCCGAAGTGTACTCGACCTCGGGCAACTACGACCTCTTGGCCAAATTTGCCATCGATGAAACCAAGAGCATCCCCGACTTCATCAACAACAAGCTGCATAAAATTCCCGGCATTCGCGATACTTACACCATCATTGCCTTCCGCATCGGCGGCGGCACTGACTCGCCGGATTTCGGTGTGTCCGATCCTCCGCCTGTAAAGCGTTAGCCGCTCCGTAGCTCGCCTTCGCCCCGGCAGCGGTGGTAACTCCCTTATTGGCTGACCCGGTAAACCTTCACAGCTGAGCGCCCATCAATTGGCGAAAGCGGCGATGCCGGTGATGGCGCGCCCGAGAATGAGAGCATGGATGTCGTGGGTGCCCTCATAGGTATTTACGACTTCGAGATTCACCAAATGGCGGGCGACGGGGAATTCATCGGAAATGCCGTTGGCGCCCATCATGTCGCGGGCCGCGCGCGCGATATCCAGGGCCTTGCCGCAGGAATTGCGCTTCAGGATCGAGGTCAACTCGACCGGCGGGTGGCCGTTTTCCTTCAGGCGTCCCAAACGTAAGCAGCCCTGCAAACCAAGCGCGATTTCCGTCAGCATGTCAGCGAGCTTTTTTTGGATGAGCTGGTTGGCGGCGAGCGGCCGTCCAAACTGCGCGCGGTCAAGCACATACTGCCGCGCTGTGGCGTAGCATGACTCCGCCGCCCCCAGCGCGCCCCAGGCGATGCCGTAGCGCGCCGAGTTCAGGCAGGTGAAGGGTCCCTTGAGACCGGTGACGTCCGCAAAACAGTTTTCCGCCGGCACAAAAACCTCGTCCATGACGATCTCGCCGGTGATGGAAGCGCGCAGGCCCACTTTGCCGTGGATGACGGGCGTGGAAAGGCCCTTCATGCCGCGGTCGAGGATGAAGCCGCGGATGACATCGTCGTCGGTCTTGGCCCAGACCACGAAGACATCGGCGATGGGGGAATTGGTGATCCAGGTTTTGGCGCCGCTGAGCTTGTAGCCCCCAGGGGCCGCGCGCGCGCGCGTGATCATCGAGCCGGCGTCGGAGCCATGGTTGGGTTCGGTCAATCCGAAGCAGCCGACCCACTCGCCGCTGGCGAGCTTGGGCAGGTATTTTATCTTTTGCGCTTCCGACGCGAATTCCGAGATCGGCACCATGACCAGCGACGACTGCACGCTCATCATCGAGCGGTAGCCCGAGTCGATGCGTTCCACCTCGCGCGCGATCAACCCGTAGGCCACATAGCCGAGGCCCGCCCCGCCGTATTCCGGCGCGATGGTGGCGCCGAGCAGGCCGAGGGCGCCCATCTCGCGGAAAATCTCGCGGTCGGTGCGTTCATGCCTAAAAGCATCCTGGACGCGCGGCAACAGTTTGTCCTGCGCATAGGCCCGCGCCGTCGCCACGATCAGGCGTTCGTCCTCGGTCAGTTGTTCGGCCAGATAAAAAGGATCTTGCCAGTCAAAAGTTGGTTTCTTGTTTGGCTTCGTGTTCATGGCAGACCCTTCGGGCTTCAGAGAAGGCATACGCTTTTGCACTTCCGCAGCGCATTCGTAAAGCCCGGGCATGCTGAACACCCCATCGTTTTTGAGCGGGGCCCGGTACGACTCTTTCGCTGTAGCACTTCTACGCGCCAGCCACAGTCTCCAAGACGCCTCTATTTGGCAAGTTCACCGATCCAGACGAAGTTGCGCGTATCGGTTTCAACGGCGAGTTCGCGCAGGCGGGATATCATGCCTGCGGTGAGCGTGGTGCCGTGCCGCAGCAAGATCTGCCCTTCCTCGGCGAAGACATCCTCGGCTAGGACCATGCCGTCCTTCAGCTCCGCCAAGTCGCATTCGCGCCGGTTCTTGATCTTTACCTCGGCCTCGCCGTCGCGCGTGGCGTGCGTAACGCTGAAGTCCTTGATCTTGGCGCGCAGCGCCGCTGCATCCTTGCGTTGCGCCGAATTGCCCATGATCACCCATGCGGATGGCTTCTTCTGCGCTTCCTGGCCCGGCTGAAGGGGCGCATCCAGCGTGTGCACTTTGGCGAGTTTCAGGGCGCGGTAATATTCGGGGTCCTTGGCTTCCAGGGGCTTGGCGAAAACCCGCTCAAGGGTTTGCACAAGTTTGTCGAGCGCAACTGGCTTAACGAGGTAGCCATTCACGTCGAGCATCAAGGCGCTTTTGACGACTTCGGTATCGCCGTGGCCGGTCACCATGACGAAGGCCTGATCGCGCGGAATGCGGGGATTGATGCCGAAGCGGACGCCCTGGAGCAGTTGGAGGCCGTTGACAGGCTTCATATTGCAGTCGGAAATGATGCAGTCCACCTGACTCAAGTCATCCCTGATCGCCTTTAGGGCGGTAGCGCCATCAGCAACCTTAACAATCTGCGTCGCCTTACATTCCTTGAGCATGCGTTCAATCAGTCCAAGCATAAACGGCTCATCGTCGGCGATCAGGAATCTCTTGCTCGAATAGTCCGGAAGCTTTTCCATGCGTCCCCCACAATCCCCATCAGGTGCAGTATCAGGTTGTTCGTCTTCATAGCTTGCTAATATATGCGGCGACGGCGTCCATTTGTGCGCGCGCCAGCGGTGCGAGGGTATCGATAGTGCCCCATTCTTGCGCCCTGGCGGCGGTTTCGAGATCAGCCGCCGTATCCGCGAGCGCGCCGGCGCCGACATTGCGCGCCGCGGATTTCAATTTGTGCGCAGCCTCCATTACCGCCACAGCGTCACGAGCCCCGTGGCCGGCGAGGATATCGCCTACCACGGCTTCCGACGGCGCGACGAAGGACTGCATGATTTCCTTGAATGTGACGTCATCGTCGCCGAACATGTCCTTCAGCACGCGTTCATCGACGACCGGAGCAGATGGGGGCACGTCCGGGACTGAGGCCACCGCCGATGCGGCCTTGGCCGGCGGCATCCACTTCTGCAAGGCTGCGCGCAGGACCGGCATGGCGATCGGCTTGCTGACGTAATCGTCCATTCCGGCTTGGATGCAGCGTTCGGCCTCGCCCTGCAGGGCGTTCGCGGTGACAGCGATAATAGGCAGTTTAGCGCCCGACGCCTTTTCCTCGGCGCGGATAGCGCCTGTCAGCTCGTAGCCGTCCATCTCGGGCATATGACAGTCGGTGAGCAGCAACACGTAGCGTCCCGTGCGCCAGGCCTTGAGGGCCTCGGCGCCATTATTAGCGATTTCGCATGTGAATCCCAGCATCGCGAGCTGTCGACGAATCACGTCCTGGTTCGTGAGATTGTCCTCGGCCAGCAGAATCAGCTGGCCCTGTGTAAGCGCTTCTTCGACCGTCGGCGCCTTGGCCGGCTTGGCCGCCAGAACTTCGGCATCGGGCTGGACTTCGGGGCTCGCACGTCCGGCCGCCACCGCCGTCACGACGCGGTAGCGGATAACGGGATTGGCATCGACGGTCACCACGTCCTCCTCGCGAATGCGCGCGCCGCGAGATTGATAATCCTGTAGCAGAATCATCGGCGTCTTGCGCTTGGGCAAGGCCTTGCGGAAACGCGCGACCGCTTCAGCTTGTTGCCGCTCGTCGAGACCGAAATCAAAGATCACCGACGAGAACGAGCGGCCTTCCTTGTCGCCTTTCTTGACCAAATCCGCGGCGGTTAGATCATTGGGCGCGATGACGGCGTCGGCGCCCCAATGGCTGAGGTAAGCCACGACGGCTTCCTGGCGCATGCCCGAACTTGCGACCAGCACCACCCGCAGACCGGTCAGATCGCGCGGCTTCTCGTGCGAGCGGCTGGCGTCGGTGGGCGTAAAGGGAATCTCGGCCGTGAACACCGAGCCTTCGCCCTCCTTGCTGGTCAGGCTCACGGTACCGCCCATCATCTCCACGAGGCGCTTGCAGATGGCCAGCCCCAAGCCGGTGCCGCCGAACTTGCGCGTCGTCGAGCTTTCCGCCTGGCTGAAAGCCTGGAACAGCTTGGATTGATTTTCCGGCGAAATGCCGATGCCATGGTCGATGATATCAAATCGCACCCACAGCCGGCCAGCGTCGTCTTTGCGCCCGGACGTGGCGCGGATGGCAACATCCTTGTGATCCGAGAATTTGACCGCGTTACCGGTGAGATTGAACAGGATCTGGCGTACGCGCACTGGATCACCGAGCAGTGCCGGGGGAATGGCCGGATCTATGAAGGTATCGATGCGTATGCCCTTCTTGGTAGCGTTAGGCGTCAACGTGCTGGCCACCCCTTCCAGCACATCTGCGACGGTCATGGACACGCTTTCTATATCGAGCTTCCCGGCCTCAATTTTCGAGATATCGAGAATATCGTTGATGATCGTGATCAACGCGTTGCCAGACTCGCGGATCGTGCGCAGCATATGCTTTTGGTCGTCGTTGAGTTCGCTCTGCGCCAGCAAATCGGCCATGCCGGTGATGCCGTTCATCGGCGTGCGGATTTCGTGGCTCATCGACGCGAGGAAATCGCCTTTGGCCTTGGTCGCGGATTCGGCCGCCTCCTTGGCTTCCTTAAGGGCGGCCTCAGCGACCTTACGTTCGGTGATGTCGCGCAGCGAGGCGATGACCAGGCTTTCATCTCCATGCTGCATGGGGCTCAGCGAAATCTCCACGGGGATCTCGCGGCCAGTCTTGGTGACGGCGAAGAGATCGCGGTCCGTGCCCATCTGGCGCGCCTGGCGCGCATTAAAGAAGTGCTTCATATGCGTGCCGTGCTTCTTGTGGAACCGCTCGGGGATAAGCTGGTCGATCTTCTTCCCGGTCAGTTCCTCGCGCCCATAGCCAAACATTTCCACGGCCTGACGGCTTACGTAGTCAATGGTTCCGTCGGCGCGCACGATGACGACCGGGTCAGGAGAAGAGTCGATGATCGAGCGCGAACGGCCGCGCTCGGCCTCCGCCTGCTTGAGTGCATCCTGGATGAGCTTTTCGGTTTCTTTCTGCTGCGTGATATCGCTGCCGATGCCCAGAATACCCGAGATGCGGCCATCGCGGCCTTTCAGAGCAACCTTTCTCGTGCTGGCATTGATCACGCGCCCGCCGCCGAGGTTGATATTTTCCTCATACTCCTGGGCACCCATAGCACCTTCCAACAACGGGCGATCGTTCTCGACGATGCGATCCGCGTCGGCTTTCTGATAAATGTCGTGCACCGTGCGCCCGAGCATGTCGCGCCACGACTGCACGCCGACAATGCGCGCCAGCGCCTGACTGGCCGCTTGAAAGCGGTTGGCGGTATCCCGGATGAAAACGAAGTCGGGCGTATTTTCAAGGAAAGCGACGAAGCGGTCGTCGAGCTGGCGCAGTTCCTCGTCGGCCTGGCGTTGCGCAGTAATGTCGTCGAACCAGATCAGGAAGCCTTCGCGGTCGGCATAGACCGTGCGGCGGATGGAAACATTCAGAATCGTATCGCCCTTCTCGGCGATGCGAACCGTGATCTCTGACTCCTTGACGAAACCGTCGCGGCGCGCGGCCTTGGCCGGCTTGGTCCAGGCGAACTCCGGCTGGGCGATATGTCCGAAAGAAAGATTAGACCCAACAAACGAGGATTTATGGCGTCCCAGAATCGCCGCACCGGGTTCATTGATAACAGAGCACCTCGTCGTCGGCGGTGACCACCAGCGCGCCGACTGGACTCGTATCCAGAAGGTCGGTGACCTGGGCTTCCTTCTTGCGGATGTCGGTGACTAATTTGTCGGTCTCGGCCAGCCCCGCCTTAAAGGCGCCGAGCGCATCACCGATGGCGCGAATTTCGGACAGCCCGCCGTGCAGGCGGACATCGACCCCGCGATTGCCGTTGGTGAGTTCGCGCATGACTCGTATGGCGTGGTCGAGAGGACTACTGACCGCACGGGCGGCCGCGTAGCCCAGCACGCCTAGCACAGCAACGGCCAACAGACCGCCGCCGAGAATCAGCTCCACCATCCGGCGCACAGGCGCGGTGACTTCACTGAGCGCAACTTTCGAGACGATGCCCCAGTGAACACCCATGAATTCGACGGGGCCGTAAGCAATAATGGACGGAATGCCGCGATAATCCAAATCCATTTCAGAGGCGGAAAAACCGGCGGCAGAGCGGCGGGCGGCAACGGACTCAAATTTCTTCTCTAAAAGGCCTTCGGTGAGAAAGCGCGTCCGACTGCGCTTCAGCATGTCCTTGCCGACGACATAGACCTCACCGGTCTCACCGAGGTCCTTTACGTTGTTAGCCACTTCGCTCAGCAAATTGGTGTTGAGCTGCATGACCACCGCGCCAATGACTCGCCGGTGGTATCTTGCAAAGCAGTAGCCATCATCAGTGACGGCTGACCACCCGACGGAGGGTAGCGGCGCAGGTCCGCGAATATGACTTCCCACGGCGGCGTCTGCGACAATGTTCGGCGGAACAAGTCGCCGGACAGCTCGTCCCTGAGCGGTCCCTGGAGCAGGTTTGCTCCGAAGTCGCTCGTTTTCTGCACGGCGTAGACGACGTTGCCTTTCAGATCGACCAGCATGATCCCGGCTATGCCGTTCACCTGCACCCAACGCTGAAAAATCTGATGATAGGCTTTGTGGACCTCGGTGTAGGCCGATCTATCGCCGCCGTCGATGAGAGCAATGCGGTCGCCCGGGGGAAAACGATTGTCGTCGGTGTAAACCTTGATCAGCGCCGCGCGCGCGGATTCATCCATAGCCTCGAAAGCGTTTCTGAATTTCTTGAACGCCTCAAGGTTCGCAGGTTGATAGGAAAAGGTTTCCAGCAGCCGCTTCTTGCTGTCCAACTCTTCGACAACGGCGCGCGCGCGTTCGTTGCGCAGCACGGCCATATCTTCCTTGAACGTCTCCTCGAGGCTTTGGTTGGCGACGACGATAGCGATGCTGCCAACGACGACGCCGATCAATATCGAAAACAGAATGATGAGAAGTGGAAGCCGGAAAGACAGCCGGTTCCAATATCGACCGAAATTCATGCTAAGTCCCCGCCCCGTGGCTTTGCGCTACCCAGCCCCGCTGGAGGAGCCGACGCCCATGCGCATGTTGTTTATTAGCAGGCATTTATAAGCTGTGCTGGAACCCCAAAGGCAAATGCGAAAACACGGGCGAGAAAATTATCAACTTCGGGTATATTGCCAACCAGAACACCCAACCCGAGGGCACCATCTTTTCATCGACGGTCGCGGATATAGGCCAGAACGGTCGCGGATATAAGCCAGATATGATGTTGCCGTTGGCCGCTGTTGCACGCTTGTAGCTTGAAGGAGATGAGCGAAATGATGCACGCACGCAGAGTATTTCTCGCCTTGGGCCTCGCGGCCGTGACAACCGCGTTCCTAGGAGCCGAGGTTTCCGCCGCCCCCACGGCCAAGGAGATCAGCCGCGACGGCGAGGAAGCGCTGCAGAGCCTCTACCGCACCAATCCCGTCGCCGAAGACATTTCAAAAAAGGCGCGGGCCATCCTGGTCTTCCCGAAGATCGTCAAGGCCGGGTTGATCCTGGGCGGCAGCTACGGCGAAGGCATGCTGCAAAAGGGCGGCAAGGCCGTCGCCTATTACAACTCGGTTTCGGCGTCGTGGGGCCTGCAGGCGGGCGCACAAGCCTATAGCTACGCCGTATTCCTGATGAACGACAAAGCCGTCGATTACCTGAGCCAGTCCAAGGGCTGGGAGATCGGCGTGGGCCCCACGGTGGTCATCGTCAACGAGGGCGTGGCCAAGAACCTGTCGTCCTCGACGCTGAAGGACGACGCCTATGCCTTCATCTTCGGCCAGCAGGGCCTGATGGCCGGCGTAAACATCGAAGGCTCGAAGATTTCCAAGATCGAGCGTTAAAACACGCTTACGGCTGAAACAAAACGGCCTGCCTGTCGCTTAGCATAGGCAGGCCGTTTTTTTACCGGCGCTACACCTTTTCCCGCGAGGTCACCATGTCGAGCTACGTCGAAAAGGTTTTGCAGCCGGGCGAGATCGTGGCCTTCAAGGGCACGATCCACTGGTTCATTTATCTACCGGCCTTTGTGTTTGCTGCCCTGGCCCTCGCCGTGCTGGCCGGGCAGGCGGTCTGGGACGGACCGGATGGGCAAGGGTTCGCGTCGATTGCGGCGTTGGTGCTGGGCGTCATTGCCCTCGCCTACTTCCTGCGCGCCTGGTTCAAGCGCTTCACCACGGAAATCGCCGTCACCGACCGGCGCGTGATCTTCAAGGAAGACTTCATCAGCCGCCAGACCGTCGAGATGAACATGACCAAGGTCGAAAGCGTGGACGTCAGCCAATCGATCCTGGGGCGTATGTTCGACTACGGCGACATCGTCGTGCGCGGCACCGGTCACGGCCTCGAGCCGGTGAAAAGCGTGGCGCGGCCCCTGGCCTTCCGCAACGCCGTGATCGCCCGCTGACCATTCCGCCTTTCGCAATTGTCATCTTGCGGCAGGATGGCCGCTGTTGCGGCGGACCCGCCCGCCCATAGATAATGCGCGATGTCATTTTGGAGACCATTCCCATGAACCGGTTTGCACTGATTACGGCCGTCGTCGCACTGTGTCCGGCCGCGGGCTTTGCGGCGCAATCGTCGAGCCAGACCGCCAACGGCACCATCATCTGGAGCGCGCCCGCGGCGGCCGGCGCCGGCAAGAGCGATCCGATCATCTGGAACGATGCGCCGGCTGCTCAGCCCAGTTCAAAAGGCGCGCCTGACAAGAACGGCATTGTTTGGAACGACCCGCCCACGCACAGCGCTCCGCAGGCGACCGCCCAAGCGGCGCCCCGCACCGAAGCAGCCCGTACCGAGGGGCCCTGCCGCGAATTCCAGCAGAACATCATCATCGACGGTCGGCGCGTTCCGGCCCACGGCACCGCCTGCCGGCAGCCCGACGGCACATGGCGGGTAGTTGACCGCTAAGGCTTAACCGCTTTCCGGCTTGTTCCTGCCCAGCTGCGACGGCACACTTGCCGTGTCGCGTGGGAGATCCGGGGATGAGGCTTCGCGCCATTGCAATCGCGCTTGTCGTATTGACAACCCTGCCGGTTGCCCGTGCGGCTGAACCCCCGCCCGCGCCGGTTCAGCAAAAAGACATCGAAGACCTCACTGTTCTCGGCGTGCGCGACAAACTGATCCGAGACTTCGTACGCTCTTACGCCGCCCCCACACGCACCCTGATCGGCCAGCTCGCGCGCTGGCGGGCCGGCATCTGCCCTGTGACAGCGGGGCTGTCGAAGGAGTTCAACACCTTCGTCACCGCGCGCATCAAGGATGTCGCGCGCGAGGTCGGCGCGCCGGTTGAGCCCAAGGAAAAGTGCAAGGTCAATCTGCAGGTGATCTTCTCGCCGAACCCGCAGGCCCAGATGGATGCGGTGCGGATTAAAGCAGCCTGGATGCTGGGTTCGCACTACAAAGCCGAAGAGAAGGAACTCGCCACGGTCACGCACACCATCCAGAGCTGGTACGCAACCGCCACCAACGATTACAACGGCCAAACAACGTTGGACGACATTGGCGATATCTCGGGCAAATGTGAGTATGAACTGCCCCCGGCCTTTTGCGGACCAAACGCGGCCGGCCCCTGTAAAATCACCGCCAGCGTCTGTGCCGCGGTACGGCCCGGGCGCACGGGCTCGGGCTTTCGCAGCGAGTTTGCCCTGGTCACAATCGTCGTCGATATGAAAAAGGTGGCCGATATCGAAATCGGTCCGGTCGCCGATTACATCGCCATGGCCGGGCTCGCGCAAACCAAGGCCACCGACACCTGCCGCGGCCTGCCCAGCATCTCCAATCTGCTGACCAAGGACTGCCCGGCCGACCGCAAGGCGAACGCCCTGACGCAAACCGACATCGCCTATCTGCGCGCGCTGTACCAGATGAACGCCGAGTCCGCCGCCGGACTGCAGCAGATCGATCTCGCCAACTGGATGCGCATCAACCTCGACGGCAAGTAGTTAGACCGTAAAGTGGTCCGGCGGCAGCCCCGCACGCTGACGTCGCAGCATTTCCGTGAAGGCGGCTTCGATGGCGCGCGTAAAGCCGCTCGTGTCGAACAACGGCGTGGTCAGGCGATTGGCGGTGATCCTTTGCTTCAGCGCGCCAAGCTGCGCCGCATCCTGCGCCAGGGCAATGGCACGCGCTTCATAGGCCGCGCGGTCCGCCGCGATCAATTCGGGCACGCCGAGCGCGGTGAGCAGACTGGCCGCCACGCGCGCGGCATAACTTTCGCCAGCGCAGGTAAGCAGCGGTAGGCCTGCCCATAACGCATCGCTCGCCGAGGAGTGAGCCCCGAACGGAAACGTGTCGAGGAACAGATCGGCGGCACGCAGCCGCGCCCAGTATTCCGCCGTTGGCACCTTGCCGCCGATAATCACGCGCGCAGCTTCAATGCCCCGCGCCGCGGCTTCGCGCTTGAGGTTGGCGGCGGCGACACCCTCGGCGGTCAGGAACAGCACCGCACCGGGCGCGGCCTTCAGGATGCGCATCCATGCGTCGAATACCGGCGGCGTGATCTTGAAGGGGTTGTTGAAGCAAGCAAAGACGAAGCCGGCTTCCGGCAAACCAAGTGCTGCGCGCGTAAAGGGTTGCGCCGGAGCCTCACGTTTGCGGTCGTTGACCTGGAAGCTGGTCAGGTAAGCCATCTTCTCGGTGTAGAAGGGCTGCGCGGTGGCCGGCACGAGTGTTCGATCTGCGATCATGTAGTCGATGAATGACGCGCCCATTGTTCCGGGATAGCCGAGATAACTGACCTGCACCGGAGCTGCACGGCGCGCGAAGATGCCGGTGCGCGCGCCGCCGGTATAGCCGGTTAGGTCGATGGCGATGTCGATCTTAAGGCTGCGCGCGAGGGCTGCGATCTCCGCGTCGCTTTGGCCGCGCACGTCTATAAAACGGTCAAAGGCCGCTTTCAGTCGCCGGTGCATGGGATCGCCGTCGCCGGATCCGGTTGAGAAGGCAATCACCTCGAAGCGCGCCCGGTCGTGGGCTTCGAACAGGCCGGCCGACAAGGCCGCGACAGGATGCTGACGGAAGTCGGCGGAAAAATAACCGAGGCGTATTTTATCGCCGGCTTGCGGTGCGATAGGTCCCAGCGATGCGTCGGGCGGGCATTTATCCGCCGCCCAAACCGCCGCCGCCTTACTGTGTAGCGCCAGCGAATCGCTGAGCCCGATGAGGGCCAGGGTCGGCGTTACCGGCAGACCACGCGCAACCATCTCTTCCAGCCGCGCCACATTGGACTGATAGCCGTTCCACGCGCACAGCATCATGCGGCCGTGCAGCCAGGCACCGAAAGCAAAGGGATACTGCGGATCGAGTTCGACGACCCGCGTGAAGGCGGCATCGGCGTCAGCGTAGCGTTTCAATTCGCCGAGCGTCGTCGCGAGATTGTAATGGTCCTTGGCGGAGTCAGGGCGCCGCTTCACCGCTTCGGCGAAGTCGGCGGCGGCGGCCTCGAGCTTGCCCTGCAGCCGCAGCAGCACGCCCCGATTGCCGTAGACCGCGGCTGCGTTGGGGCTCAGCGCCAGGGCGGCATTGTAGTCGGCCAAGGCTTCGTCATTGCGGCCCAGGTCCTGCAGCACCACACCGCGATTGCTATAGGCGAGCGCGTCCTTGGGCCTGAGCGCGATCACCGCGTTGAAACTGGCGAGCGCCTCCGCCCCCAGGTCCAGCGCACGCAAGGCAAAAGCCAGACGGCTGTGGACCTCGGCGGGCGGCGCACCCAACTCCAGGGCCGTCTGAAAACAAGCTACAGCGCCAGCGTTTTCGCCGAGATCGGCCTGGCACAAACCGAGATTGTAAAATGCTTCGGCGTTGTTGCCGGCGATCTGCAGCGATGCATGGAAACTTGCAATCGCTTCGCTGAGACGGCCCAGCTCGCGCAATATATTGCCGCGGTTGTAGTGCGCTGGCGCGTGGTCGGGACGCAGCACGATGGCCTGGTCGGTGCACGCCAAGGCAGCATCCAGATCCTTGAGAGCCTTCAGCGCGCTGGCGCGATTGACGTAGGCGTCGGCCTGCAACGGGGAAGCCGGGTTGGCGGCGATAGCCTTGCCGATCAGGGCCGCAGCCTCGGCGGGATTATTGTTCTGCAGCGCCAGCACGCCCAGCAGATGCAAGGCATCGAAGTGCGTCGGCGCGGCCTCCAGCACCTCTTCATAGACTCGCCGCGCCTCGGTCAATTGGCCGCGTTGATGGCAGGCGAGGCCAGCTTGAAATCTGGCAGCGAGGTTCTGGGGGGAGACGTCGGAGGTCATGGCCGGCGATTAGACTAAGCTTTTTGCCCTCAATCAACACCGGCACCTTCGAACCCGGAACACGGGCGGTGTGGGACAGCCTCACCCGGACCTCGATCTGCACCGGGGAAGTGGCCGAAGTCCACGTCGCGGGTCTTGGCCCTGTCGACGACACCACACCGTGGCGCCTAGGCAGCTTGCTGGGCTGCATGCGCCGCTAACTATTGCCGTTGGCCTCGCCCATGAACACCAGTCCGCCCGCCGTCGCCAGCGTTCCGAATGCGAGGTGATCCTTTCGAACAATAGGATTCTCCCAAACACCTTGCCCCGGTTTGCGCTAAAATGGCGGCCCTATAGGGAGACAAATCAATGACACCACAAGATTTTACAGCTCTGGCCAAACGCGTTTCCGATATCGAAGACCGCCTGACCATTTACAATCTGATCGCCGCCCATCCGCCCAGCGCCGACACCGGTTCGGGTTTCTATTCCGAATTCGTCTACGCCGAAGACGGCGTTTTTGATCGCGGCGAGGGTTTGTCGGGCGCGGTAGGCAACGCCAATATCGGCAGTTTCCTGCATCAGCCCGCGCATACCGCCGCCATCGAAAACGGCTTAGCCCACTTCGTCAGCCTGCCGCATGTGGAGATCAAGGGCGATGAAGCCTTTGTCACCAGCTATCACCAGATCATCACGCCCGATCACAAAGCCGAGCCGCGCGAGGTGTCGAACCACGGCACGTCGAAGGGCTTTCGCATCCACTGGGTCTTCGCCAACCGCTGGTCGCTGGTGCGTACCAAGAACGGCTGGAAGGTCAAGAAGCGCCAGTTGCGCCCCGTCGATGGGAGCCCGCCCGCTCGCGAACTCCTGAAACAGGCTTTGGACCCCTATCGCGGAGCAGCAGAATGAAATTCTCGACCGCACTGATTCTCGGCTTTTGCACCATGGCAGGCGCTGTATCGGCCGAAGACCGATTTCCGACCTTGAAGCCCGAGCAGATGACACCATCGCAAAAGGCCGTTGCCGATGCGATCCTGTCGGGCCCGCGCGGCTCCATCGGCGGGCCCTTCAACGCCTGGCTGCGCACGCCCGATCTGGCTGACCGACTGCAAAGGGTGGGCGAATATATCCGTTACAAGACTTCGTTCCCGCCGCGCCTGTCGGAGTTTGCCATCCTGGTGGTCGCGCGCGAGTGGACCTCGCAATATGAATGGTTCGCACATTATCCGCTGGCGATGAAAGGCGGGCTTGACGCCAAAGTCGCCGCCGATCTGGCTGCCGGCAAACGCCCCGCTGGCATGAAGGACGACGAGCAATTGGTCTATGATATCGGCGTTCACCTCCAGCGCGATAAAGGCGAGATTCCCGATGCGCTGTATCGCGCCGCCCTGGCGAAGTTCGGCGAGCAGAGCCTGGTCGAGCTGATCGCGCTCAACGGCTACTATTCCACCGTGTCGATGACTTTAAACGTTGCGCGCGTTTCTATTCCAGCAGGCGAGCCACTGCCGCTTGCGGTCCTGAAATAAAAAAGTACCGCAGTCCGCGTGTGGATTGGCCTAAGTTCACTACCGAAGAATTGAAGTGCCCTGATTCGCTTCTGCAACGGGAAACCCCTCCGGCTTCGGCAGGAGGAGTTGTCCATTGCATGGTTGTAATGCGCATTTGGGTGGAACCCATGCTGACGCTCGAGCGTTTAGTCTGGTAGATTCAAACACGAGGTGACGTCATGCGCAAAATCGCAGCACTTTTTGGAATGGGTTTCCTGCTCGCCGGCTGTGCCGGCGGCGGCTACCCCTACACGTTCAAAACCGCCGCTGCCGACGCGCCGGAGGCGCATATCCGTTTCGTGCAGCACGGCGGCATCTACGACTATCACGCCGTCAACGACCGCCTGCTCTACGTGCAGAGCCGGGCTCGCGATTGGTACCAGGTGACACTGTTCTCGCCCTGCATCGGCATCGAGTATGCTAACGCCCTGCGGTTCCTGCCGAGCGACGGCGCCGGCACCTTCGACCGCTTCAGCTATGTCGCCATGCGCGGACAGCGCTGCAAGGTGGAATCCGTAAAACCGGTCGCAGCCCCTTTGCGCAACAACCGCATGGGCTCGAGCATGGCGATGCGCGGCGAGCGCTCCTAAAGCGTTATAAATTCCAGTTCAGACGGCCTTCTCCAGCGGAAGGCCGTTTTGTTTTGCGCGGCGGGCATCATAAGATGATGCCCCGATTCCGAGGGGGATTTCATGCCGAAAACGTTTGTCACCTTCGCCACGCCCGACGGCACCTGCGAGGCCTATCTGAGCGCGCCTGACGGTCCGGGACGTTTTGCGCCGGTCCTGTTTTACATGGACGGCGTCGGCTATCGCCCGGCGGTGCATGCCATGGCCGACCGCATTGCCGCCGCGGGCTATGTGGTGCTGCTGCCCAATCTGTTTTATCGCGACGGTCCACAAGGGCCTATCGACATCGCCCAGCGTATGGGCCCGGAAAATCGCCCGAAGCTGATTGCACAGGTGATGTCGCTCACCCCCGACAAAGTATTGTCCGACGCCGGCGCGTTCCTTGGTTTCCTCGCAGCGCAGAACAACGTCATCCCCGGCGCCAAGGCCGGCATCACCGGCTATTGCATGGGCAGTTCCATGGCGGTGCGCACCACCGCGCGCTATCCCGCGCAGATCGGCGCCGCTGCCGGCTTCCACGGCGGGCGCTTAGTGACCGACGATCCTGCCAGCCCCCACCGGCTGCTGGCGACGGTGACGGCCGAGCTGGTCTTCGGCCACGCCGACCAGGACGCCGGCATGCCGCCCGAGGCCATCTCCGCATTCGACGAAGCGCTGGCCGTGCGCGGCCTGCCCTACCTGTCCGAACTCTATACAGGCGCCCTGCACGGATTCACCATGACCGACCTCGCGGTCTACAATAAAGCCGCCGACGACAAACACTGGCAGCGGCTTCTGGCCCTGTTCGGGGCAGCCTTGCAAAGGCCACAAAACTAGGATTTACCTAGGCTGGCTGATTATTCCTTGGGAGATTGCCATGCGTATCCTTGCCGCCGTTGCCGCAGCTTTCCTGGTGTTGTGTTCGCCGGTGATGGCGCAGGACGAAGAGGACGAGTCCAACGGCAACGCTGGTTTGGCCGGCCTGACCGATTTGCAGGCGCAGCAGTATCAAGCCGCCGAAGCCGCTTATAACGACGGCGATTACGCCAAGGCCCACGGTTTGTTGAAGACGCTGCTGCCGCAGAAAGTCGGCCCGGCCTGGTGGCTGTTGGGCGTGCTCGACTATCAGGGCCTTGGCACCAAGCAGGACGACGCGAAATCGCGCAACGATTTCCTGGAAGCCGCCAAAACCGGCAACAGCTTTTACATGACCAGCTTGGGCGACCTATACCGCGAAGGCACTGCGCCTTTTACCAAGGACTGCGATCAAGCCGAAACCTGGTACAAGCGCGCCATGGCCAGCGGCAATACCGTGGCAAAGGATCGCCTGACGATGCTGAAGCTGTGCCGGACGGGGAAGCGCTAGCTTACTTCGCCAATTCGGTACGCAGCGGCTTGCCCTTCTCGACGACGTAGCTGGTAACACTCTTATACGTGTCCGAGCCCATGTTGAAGCCGGCGTGGGGCGTGCCGGCGGGCACCTGATAGGACTCGCCCGCCTTGATCAGTCGGTCGGGCTGGCCTTCGACCTTTAACAACAGCGAACCAGCTTCGAGATAGCCGATCTGCACGCCGGGGTGGCTGTGCAGCGGGTCGACCGCGCCCGGGTCCATTTCGGTGCGCAGAGTAATGACGACATAGCCGCTGCCCGGAACTTCCGAGCGCTGCAGTTCCGTCGAACGCATGCCGCCGGCACCGACCGTCGCGGCATAAGCCGCACCGAACAGTCCACAGCCAACTACCGCCGCCACCACGATTTTCCTGAACATCGAAGCCCCTCCGCTGAAATGTGACATCGTGCTGGAGTCTACTCTAAATCGCGCCTCCTGTGAGGCCATTAAATAGCGCTTTAGGCGCTTGAATTAGCCCTCCTGGCCAGCGAGGATGCGCCATTATCGGGACACCCGGCATTTTAGTGGGGCCCATCAGGGAGAACGACACATATGACCGCTATTCAACGCTTCAAGGTTTCCAAGGCCGGCGCGCCCGACGCGCTCGAGTGGACAAGCGAAGACCTGGCCGGGCCGGGCGAAGGCAACGTGCAGATCAAGCAGGAAGCCATCGGCGTCAACTACATCGACATCTATCACCGCGCTGGCACCTATCCGCTGCCGTTGCCCACGGGTATCGGCGTCGAAGGTGCAGGCGTCATTGAAAGCGTTGGCGCAGGCGTGACCGCCTTCGCGGCCGGTGATCGCGTAGCCTATGTCGGCGGACCGCCGGGCGCCTATGCCACATCGCGCCATGTGCCCGCGGGCCGCGTGGTGAAGCTGCCGGCCGACGTGTCGGCGCAGACCGCCGCCAGCCTGATCTTCAAAGGCCTGACGGTCGAATATCTCATCCGTCGCTGCTACGCGGTCAAAGCCGGCGAGACAGTTGTGTTCCATGCGGCGGCCGGCGGCGTGGGCTCCATCGCCTCGCAATGGCTGAAGCACATCGGCGCCACCGTCATCGGCATCGTCAGCTCCGAGGAAAAGGCCAAAGTCGCCAAGGCAAACGGCTGTGACCACGCCATTGTCTCCAAAGGCGGCGACTTCGTGGAGAAGGTCAAGGAGATCACCGGCGGCAAAGGCGTGCCGGTGGTTTATGATTCCGTCGGCAAGGATACCTATATGGGCTCGCTCGATTGCCTGGCGCCGCGCGGCACGTTGGTCAGCTTCGGCATTTCCTCGGGCCAGATCCCGCCCTTGGAGACCGGCCTGCTGACGGCCAAGGGCTCGCTCTACCTTACCCGCCCCTCCATCGCCCACTACACCGCCAAGCGCGAAGAGCTGGACGCCGCCGCCGCGGTGTTCTTCGAAATGCTGAAAAAGGGCGTCATCAAGCAGCCGGCCCCCAAGGTTTATGCCTTGAAAGACGCCGCGAAAGCCCATGCCGACATGGAAGCCCGCGCCACCTCGGGCTCGGTGATTCTGACGCCGTAATTTTTGTTACCATCTCGAAACGTGCAAAAACGGCCCTTTCTTTTATAGAGAGGGCCGTTTGTCGTCGCCCCGATCATTGCTATGCTGGGCGCTCTAAGGGGGCTTCATGAAAAATTCGATCCGTACCGCTTCGCTGCTCGCCATGTGCTTTGCGTCCACAGCCTTCGCGCAAACCCGCGAGGACAACATCGCCCGCTGCTCGAGCCCCAGCCCCGACGTCAGCATCGCCGGCTGCACGGCGCTGATCGACGCCAAGGAGCCGGCCGACGTCTCCGCCACCGCCTACAACAACCGGGGCGTGGCCTATCGCGACAAGGCCGACTACGACAAGGCCATCGCCGATTTCGACCAGGCCATCAAATTTGTCCCGACCGATGCCAACACCTTCCTCAACCGCGGCCGCGCATACCGCGCCAAGAACGACTTCGACAAAGCGCTGAAGGATTTCGACGAAGCCCTCAAGCTCGAGCCCAAGAACGCGGTGGCCCTGTCCAACCGCGGCATGACCTATGCGGCGAAACGCGACGACGACCGCGCGATGAAGGATTTCAACGAGGCGCTGGCGCTCAATCCGGAGCTGCCCGATGCCTATTACAATCGCGGCGTGATGCTGATCGAGAAGGGCCAGAACGACAAAGCCATGGCCGACCTCGACCAGACTATCCGCCTGGCGCCGACCTTCGCCTCGGCCTACAGCAACCGCGGTGTGCTCTGGGGCCGCAAAGGCGACTACGACAAGGCCATCGCCGACTACGATCAGGCGATTCGCTTCAACTCGCGCTCGCCCGGGGCCTACAACAACCGCGGCATCGCCTATTACGTCAAACGCGAATACGACCGCGCCATCCAGGACTTCGATGCCGCGCTGATCGTCAACCCCAACGACGAGTTGGCGCTTGAGAACCGCGGCAATGCCTACCGCGCCAAGGACGAACACGACAAAGCCATCGAGAGTTACGATGCGGCGCTGAAGCTTGCCCCTAACAATGCCGTCACCCTGGTCAGCCGCGGCATGTCCTTTACCGGCAAGGGCGAGATGGACCGCGCCATCCAGGATTTCGACGCGGCGATCAAGCTGAACCCCAATCTGGCGACGGCCTACAACAACCGCGGTGTCTCCTATAACGGCAAGGCCGACTACGAACACGCCATCGCCGACTTTACCCAGGCCATCAAGCTGAACCCAAAGCTGGTCACCGCCTACAACAGTCGCGGCAACGCCAGCTTCCTAGCCGGCAAATACCCGGCGGCGATCGAAGACTTCACCAAGACCCTGGCCATGGATCCCAACCGTCCCTATGCCGTGCTGTGGCTGCACCTCGCGCGCCTGAAATCAGGCGGTAACGATGCCGCCGAACTGGCGCGTTACGCCGCCGGGATTGATATGCAGGCATGGTCGGGCAAGCTGGTGTCCTACTATCTCGGCAAGACCGATCAGATCCAGTTGGCCGTGGCCGCGGGTATCGGCGCACCCAAGACGGTGCAGGAGCAAAAGTGCGAGTTCGCCTACTACATGGGCGCGGCCGCCCTCGCCCGTCAGGACAAAGCCGAAGCGATTCCATCGTTCGAAGCAGCCATGAGCGTCTGCCCGCCGTCGTTCATCGAATTCAACGGCGCGCTGGCCGAGCTGCAGCGCCTGCAAAAAGCGCAATAAGAAACGGCGAGGCCGAAGCCTCGCCGTTTCTGTCGCCACCCGTAGATTGTGTTAGCGGCGATAGGGGTTATTCGGCGCCCAGTCTAACCGGTTCGGCACGCCGTCGCCGTCCTTGTCCATATCGTAGCGATTTGGGATGCCGTCGGCGTCGACGTCACGACGCGGGCGGTGGCCATCATAACGGTCGTAGGACGAGATGCCGACCGACGTGCGGGTATAGCCGTCGGACGAACACGCGCCCAGCGCCAGAGCACTGCCGGCAAGGGCCAAGCCAATCACGGTATTCCGAAGGGTTTTGATCTGCATGAAAACCTCCTGTTGCTGACATGGAGATTAAACGCAGAAACGCCGTCAGTGTTTCGTCCGAATTATGATCTTAATGTGGCGCGTCAATTGAGTGTGGCTGCGATACGCCTGATTTCCACCGGCGCGTGTTCGCCGGCCAGCGGCGTGCCCGGGCGTAGATATTTGCCAAACGCGAGCCCGCCCACCATCACGGGTTCGAAACCGGTTTCACGGATGAGGTCCCCGGCGAGGCCAAGGGCCGCCGCATTGTCCCCGGCGATGGGGATACCGATGGGCTGGCCGGCAGCGTCGCGCCCGCCTTGCGAGAAGCGCGCGGCGCCGATGGCGTTGAAAGCACGCACGATGGGCGCACCCGGCAACAGCTTGGCGGTATAGAGGCCGACCCCCATTTGCAGGACCTCCTCGACGATGGCGCCGTCGCGGGGCGCGATGGGATTGGTGGCATCGAAGACCAGCCGTTTGGTGGCCAGTGCTGCGGCATGGTCTTTGGCGATCCCCGGCATGGCGCTGTAGGGCACCGCCAGCAGGACGACGTCGGCGAAGGCGATAGCTTCGGCGACGGTGCCGGCCCTGGCATTGGCGCCGATCGCCGCGACTTCATCCTTTAGCTCCTCGGGATGGCGCGAGGATAGCATCACCGGATGACCGGCCTTGGCCCAGACGCCGCCCAGATTGCGGCCGATTTTACCGGCGCCGACGGTGGATATTTTCAAAGGCGCCGCTGCGGCGAAGGACTTCGATGCCAGCAGCACAGCGGTCATGACCAGTGCGGAACGGCGTGAAACAAAAATCGTCATGGTGGGCTCCCCTTACTGATAAGGCCCGATGATAGCGCTATTTACCCCGTTTGTCTTTGCCGCGCCCGTTTTTGGTGATCACACTCAGGTGACCATCCTCCTCCAGCTGGGCAAGCTTGACGTCGTCGGGCGATTCCACCCCGTGCTCGCGCAATTGGGCAAGCATCTCGTCGTGCGTGACCATTTCTTTACGCATGTTGCGCACGAGGAACTTGCCGTTGCGCATCAGGGGCAGCGGCTGTTGCTCAAGCAGTCTGCGCAGGGGCGGCACGTGGTAGCTGAGCCAGTCGATGAGAAAATCCCAGGCAACGATGGTCAGCACCAGCACGATGCCTTCCGTTACAGAAGCGTAGTCGTGCGCCATGCCGTTTTGGGCGGCGTCGGCGATGATTACGATCACCAGCACGTCAGCGGTGCCCAGTGTGCCGGTCAAGCGGCGCGCGAGGAAGCGCAGCAGCAGGAACAGCGCCAAATACATGATGGTGCCGCGCACGATCATCTCCAGCACCGAATGCGTCGGAACCAGAAGCGTGTGCCAGTCGATATCGAGGAAGTAGTCCATGGATGCTCCGCAAAGCGAACGCGAGATGTCCGGCAAAGTTCCACCGAGAACAAAGCCAGTGATGAGCCGTTTTATGTACCTGACGGCCGTTCAACAGATGTTGAACGCAACTGTAACAGGAGGCCACTATGGATGGCGGTATTTTGAGTCTCGGTATTGTTGCCGGCCCGGTCCTGCTGGCGCTTGGATTGGCTTATGGCCTGCTGAAGTGGAGCAGCCGGTCCAGCAGCCCCGGCCTGAAGCATGCCCGCGATCAGGCCACCCGCGACATCTACGAACGCAAATGACTATTTTCGGGCGCGTGCGGCTTTAATCTCCACCGGAAAATCGATCTGCCCGGTCATGGTTTTGACGGAGACCCCCGACAGCACGTGGGTGTTGACCACATAGCCCGGCGTCAGCGAGATTTTCAAAGCGCGCGCCAGATTGAAATTGGCGAGCAGTTGATCGGTCACGTCGGGCGCGTTCATGTCGCGCTTCAGCCGTTCGACATCAAGGCTGAGGTCTTTGGCGGTGCCGAAGGTAACGTCGCTCGTGAGCTTGCCGCGATAGGCCATCAGCGCCTGGTGAAAGGCGGCATACTTGCCCTGCTTAGCCGCAGCCAGGGCCACCTTGGCCGCGACCACCGATTCCGGCCCGAGGATCGGGAATTCTTTGACAATGAGCTTCACACCCTTGTCGTCCATCAGCAGCTTGCCCAGCTTGGGCTCGACCGCCTTGCAGTAGGGGCACTGATAGTCGACGAACTTCACCAGCACGACGTCGCCGGCCGGATTGCCCAGCACGGGTGTCGCCGGATCGCGCAGCAGGTCGCCCGCCTTGTTGACCGCGGCAGCATCGGCGGCGGCTTCGAGGGCGGCCTTGACCGGATCAGCCTCCTGAGCGCCCGCCGGAACGACCATCAAGGCCATCGCCACTAGGCCCGCCGCTGTTCTGCCAAACGTCATGCAACGCCCCATTTCCATGCCCGAGAGCCCCATACAATACGGCGGATAGACAGCACCGCAACCGCAGCATGGGCGCCAGACGGTCGTTCCGCCGGCTCCCACCATGCTTCCGTTTGTGAAATATCCATAATTTCAATGTGTTATTCCACCATATGGACCGCTCAAAAGGACCGTTTTCCCTGCAAATACGGGCCTGCGCTGCGGTAGATGGCCGCGTTAATGTGTCTGAAAGGACACACCAATTTGGTGAATTGTCCGGTCAATCAATCATGTGTTGAAGGGGCTAGCCCGGTCGGCCATGACTAAGCTGTTAGGGATGGTTCGTGGCGCCCCTGTTCACGCAAGGGCAGCCCTAGGGGCGGGAAAATCACATCACTGCTGAATTCGTGTGAGCGGATGCGCGCTGGCGCGGGTCCGTCTTCCGGCGTCGCCGTGTACGCGGGCCATATACGCGAACGTGTTTTGGTAAAGCCTACAGACCGTTTGTCGTTATCAATCAATTGGGAGAGTTATATGCGGTTTGTTAGCACGTCTCAGAAAAAGTTTACGGCCACGGCCCTTTGCACCGTCAGCGCCCTTGCGCTGGCTGCCTTTTCGACGCCCCACGCTGCCTTCGCGCAGACCCCCGCGCCGGCACAGAGCGCGCAGGAAGACCTGGGCGAAGTTATCGTCACCGGCTCGCGCATTATCCGCGAAGGCTATGAAGCCCCGACGCCGCTCGCCGTCGTCGATGCGGCGGCCATTGAAGCCTCGCCGACCTCCAACGTCGCTGACTTCGTCAACACCATGCCGGTGTTCTCCGGCTCCGCGACGCCGGCCACCACGCAGTCGTCCATCTCCGCCGGCACCGCCGGTGTGAACACCCTCAACCTGCGCAGCTTGGGTGCCAACCGCACCCTGGTCCTGCTTGACGGTCAAAGATCTGTCGGCTCGACCCTGACCGGCAACGTCGACATCAACACCTTCCCGCAGCAGCTGATCCAGCGCGTCGAAGTGGTCACGGGCGGCGCCTCGGCCGTGTACGGCTCGGACGCTGTCTCCGGTGTCGCCAACTTTGTGCTCGATAAACAATACACCGGCGTGAAGGGTGAAATTTCTGGCGGCGTCACGTCTTACGGCGACGGCAAGAACTACAAGATCGCCCTGTCGGCCGGTTTCGGCTTCGGCGGCGGTCGCGGTCACGTTCTGCTCTCGGGCGAACAGGTCGACCGTTCGGAAATCCGCAGCTCAGCCAACCGCGACTGGGACCTGCAGGGCGTCGGCATGATGCTGAACCCCTTGTACGGCACCAACGCAGCCCTCGGTCAAAGCACGTCGGTACCGCAGCGCTTGGTCCTTGACCACGTCGGTCAGTCGAACGCCACCCACGGCGGCATCATCGTGTCGGGCCCCTTGAAGGGCACGGCCTTTGGTCCCGGCGGCGTGCCGTATCAGCACAACTACGGTGACCTGACGGTTGATCCCAAGCAGCATGGCGGCGACTGGTACTCGACCATCGTGGCTCCGTTCCGCGGCAACTCGCTCGATCCGGGTGAGTCGCGTCAGAACTTCTTCACGCGCGTCGCTTACGACATCACCGACAACATCAACATCTACGGCCAGGCTGCCTGGGCGCGCGGCAAGACCGAGGATCAATGCTGCACGCAGTTCCAGCAGGGCAACGCCGGCACGATCAAAGCCGACAACGCCTTCATTCCGGCCGATATCCGCGCGCGCATGACGGCCCTGGCGCTGACGTCCTTCGCCATCGGCAGCATGCAGTACGACCTGCCCTCCTTCGGCGCCGACAGCGACCGTACCGTCAACCGCTATGTGCTCGGTGCCTCGGGCAAATTCGACGCATTCGGCACCGGCTGGGCCTGGGACGCGTACTTCCAGAACGGCAAGAACCGCAACTCGGTCAACGCTTACGACGTCGCCAGCCGTTCGAAGTACACGCTGGCCATCGACGCGGTGCGGGATGCCAACGGCCGTATCGTCTGCCGTTCGACGCTCACCAACCCGACCAATGGCTGCGTGCCTTACAACCCGCTGGGCATCGGTGTGAACACCGACGCCGCCTTGACGTACTTGGTGGGTGACTCGCACCTCAACCAGGACCTTATCCAGAACGTCTGGGCCGGTTCCGTCACCGGCGAGCCGTTCTCGATCTGGGCCGGTCCGGTCTCGTTGGCCGTCAGCTTGGAACACCGCACTGAAAAGACCTTTGGTGTTTCAGACGCGGGCTCCATGGCGACCGACTGGTTTGCCGGCAACTACAAGCCCATTACCGGCAGCTTCAACGTCACCGAAGGTGCCTTGGAAACCGTTGTGCCGCTCGCCAAGGGCGAAAGCTGGGCCGAAGCCTGGGACCTGAACGCGGCAGCGCGTTTCACCGGCTATTCGACCTCGGGCTTCGTGGTCACCTGGAAAGCCGGCACGACCTACACGCCGATCCCGGACATCAAGCTGCGTGTCACGCGCTCGCGTGACATCCGCGCGCCGAACATGCAGGAACTGTATGCCGTCGGCACGTCGAGCCAGGGCAACAACTTCGATCCGTTCACCAATACCAGCCCGCTGATCCGCGGCGTGGGTATCGGCAACACGACGTTGAAGCCCGAAAAGGCGGATACGACGGGCGTCGGTGTCGTGCTGCAGCCCCGCTTCGCGCCGGGCTTCAGCTTCTCGGCCGATTACTGGACCATTCACGTGAAGGACGCTATCCAAAGCGTCAGCATCGACAACGTGCTCAACCTCTGCTTCCAGGGCAATACGTCGTTCTGTCCGCTGATCACGCGCGTCAACAACGTGGTGACCCAAGTCACGACCTATCCGGCCAACCTCGCCGTCCAGATCACACGCGGTATCGACTTCGAAGGCAGCTACCGCTTCGCCATGGACGACGTCGTGTCCGGTTGGGCCGGCAACATGGGCCTGCATGCCCAAGCCACCAAGTACATCAAGAACTACACCGACCAGGGCATCCCCAACAGCATCAAGACCGAGACTGTTGGCGAAAACCCGGCCGGCAATCCCCCGAACTGGCGTCTGACCGGCACGCTGGCTTACGACCTTGACCCGTTCAAGACCTCGCTGACCGCGCGCGTCGTAAGCTCGGGCACCTACAACAACAGCTACATCGAGTGCTCGACGGGTTGCCCGGTGTCGACGGTGGCCAACACCACCATCAACAACAACCATCTGCCGGGTGCTTTCTACCTCGACGCCGCCATCAGCTATACGTTTGGTATCGGCGAAGACGCCAGCGGCGAAGCGTTCTTGAACGTCAAGAACATCGCTAACAAGGATCCGGCCGCTTACGCCCCCTTCGCGAACGACTACTATCTGCACGCCTCGAACGCCGGCAAGTACGACGTTCTGGGCCGCGTGTTCCGTGCAGGTGTTCGCTTTAAGATGTAAAATCTGAAGCCTAGGTTTCGGACGACGGAGAGAGGGGGAGAAATCCCCCTCTCTTTTTTTTGCCGATATTGCTAATGTGCAGCCATGACCGCAGCTGAACGCAAACCGCCGACGCCCGAAGAGATCGCCCTGCTCAACGCCCGTATGAAGGCTCATGGCGTGCGCAAGATCATCATTGCCGCACTCTTGGCCGGGGTGGTGGGCATCGTGGCGGCGCGCAACGACGGCTATGCCGTGCTGATCGGCAGCCAGACGCCGCCACCCGCCGCCGACGTCAAAAACCTTACGCGGCTGGACTGCACCTATTTCACCGGCACCGAACGGGTCATCAGCCACGTCTGGCGCAAGACCGAAGAGGCAAAAGACGGCTGTCCATGGGTGAACAAGGTTGGCAAAGCTGCGCCAATGGTGCCCGGACCCAACGACGTGGGCGCGCCGGACATCGTCATCCCACTGCCATCTGCGCCCTTAGCGGCGCCGTCAGCGCCCGCGCCCGCCGTACCGGCGCAGTAGAATTTCAGGAAATTGTACGCCGGCCTTTGGGCTTGGGCAGCGTGGCCGCACCGCGGGCTGTGATGGCCAGGGCATAGCCATTGACCTCGGCGGCATAAATCGCGAGCTGGCGGCCGATCAACTCCAGGGGCGCTCCGGTCAGCCGGGGCAATATCTTGCTGGCCTGCGCGATATCCATCAGCAGGGTGCGGGCACCCGGCGACAACTCGTGAAGCGACTTCGCGGGAGAGAGCGTCGTGAATCCGGCCATGTTCGGCTCCTGATATCGCCCACCGGCGCCTGAATGTCTCGCGCCGCAGTGGAAACGGCTACCTACATCAATGGCGGACTTGGCCAAATGTTTCTGGCACCCCGCATATATTCCGGGCGGCGGCCGGCGGAAATAACACGCTGCGGGTGGGGGTGAGAGGCGCGTTGGCAAACAGGATCAGCCGACCAGGCCGAGGGGGGCGTATTTCAGCGTCGGGAAGACGCTGGCCACGGTGGCTTCGCCGCGGCGTTTGGCCAGGATTTCGGCCAGGACCTGGCGCACATCGGTAGTGATGCGCAGATCGCCTTCCCGCAGGTC
>CANJPG010000013.1 GCA_947476065.1 Fidelibacterota bacterium | reverse complement strand
GGTGCCCGGCGTCCAGGACCCGGCTGCCTTTACCGGAATCAGCGGCGCTAGACATTTCCGCCGGTGGTGCGCAGCCGGGCCCGCGTGATATAACGCGCTTCGTGGCTGTCGTGGGTTCCCGTAGCTCAGCTGGATAGAGCACCAGATTCCTAATCTGGGGGTCGTGGGTTCGAATCCCGCCGGGGACGCCATTCCTGCACAAAAACAGGCACCGGATTGCTTGGAGTTTTTTCGGCCCGAGTTCCGCGGCCTGGCAATAGCTCGCCCATTCGCTCGATGGCTCTACCCGTCCGAACCGCCGCACACTTGGCGTGATCCGCAGCGAAGTCATGACGTGCGCACATCTTGCACGCCGACTCCGTATAAATAATTGTACCTGGTACCGATTGTGGTACCGATTAAACTGCCGATTACACCGTAGTTGGCCCCCCTCCTTGTTGGTTTCGGCGATGCGCCTGCCTCCCGTGGAAATTTGATTCTTTCCAGGCTCGCGCTGTCCATGTTGCGTACGGCGTCTTGAGGTTCTGGCGCCGTCGCGTAATTATACGCAGCTTCGCGTATCAATCAGAGGGAGCAGCCATGGCCAAAGGTCAGCAGAAAAAAGAGGCGCCTAAAAAGAAGCCCGCCCAAGCGGCGGCCGCCAAGCCGAAATCAGCCTACGCTCAGGAAATGGGGAAGAAGAAGTAGCCGTCGCAATCCAAGAACCCCGTGGCCTACCGCGGGGTTCTTCCTTTACGCGAAATAATTGTACCTGGTACCGATTACGGGTACCGACTAGGCCATACCTTTTCGTCGTGTTGAACGCGTGCTCCAAAGTTCTATTGCCAGCTACGTGGCGATCTTCCATTGGCGTCAGGGCGCACTCACTTTTGCAGGCTTGCGAGGTAAGCTTCCAACTTCGTCAGGGAGCCGGCGAACCCACCCTCCATACTGTTCCGTGCGCCGTCGAAGGCGGCGATGCCAGCTTCGTCGGCATTGAAGGGCTCCACGGATATGGTGATCCGCGTTTTGCCTTGGCCAGCGTCCTCGAAGGTCGTCGTAGACAACATCTCCAGCGGCCAATCCGCAGACATCGGATGGCGTGTCAAGCCGCGGTTCTTGTCCGAGAATGATTGGATGAGGACGACCTTCTCATTGGGAACGATTTCCCGGAACGTCTGCAGCCCCCACATTTGCACCCCGCCCGGACCTTCCAGGCCGTAGTGGTACGTTCCGCCCACCTTGAACTCCATCTCTGCGTGAATGGTTCTGAAACCCGCCGGGCTCAGCCATTTTTCCAAATGCGCTACTTCGGTTTGAGCTTTGTACACCAGCGCGCGGGGTGCGTTGAGGACACGCGAGGTCGTGAATGGCGCCACCCTTTTCATGATCACTTTCCTTTTCGCCTTGGGTTTGCGGCATTGACCGCGTCTTGTCCGGCTTGAATCGTTTGCAGATCGGCTTCAAGGCGATCGAGGTGCTGTTCGGTCATGGCCTGGATCTCCTCGATCCAACTGGTGACCTTCTTCATTGGGGCGACCTCAAGCTGACATGGGCGCCACTGCGCATTCCGCGTCCTACGGATCAATCCGCCACGTTCCAGGCTCTTGAGATGCTTGGTCATGGCCGGGGCACTGATCTTGAGCGGCTTCGCGAGGTTTCGGACCGACATCTGGCCGCGGCTGAGGCGTGCAAGGATGGCTCTGCGGGCGGGATGTGCGAGCGCCGCGAAAGTCAGGCTCAACGGATCGGTCGCCATTCTTAATACACCAAGTAGGTAATTAACCTGTTGGTGTATTACAATTCGAGTGGAGCCCTGTCAACGGTTTCTCTTTGGGAGTCGAATTCCAATGGCCTCTTGGCACCATGCACGATTAGGAGTTCCGCGCGTGCGCGAAGAACTCCCTGCGTAACGGGCGCTACGGTCGTTTGAGCTTAATCCGCCAGCAGTTCTCTTTATTGTCTCTGGTGGCACACCGACGCCATCGAGGCGCGCCTAAAAACATGGGACGGATACGTCCGCACACGAAATACACGGCCTGACAGCATGTTTATTTGCTGACCAATGCAGCACTGCATATGTTCGGCGTGCGATATCTCCAACTGCAAGGGGGAACTTCAAAGATGCCAATAATACTTCCGGTAACCTTAATGACAGGTTCGGCGCTGGCATTCCTTTGCCTCGCACTAGTCGTGCGTGTCGGTCAGGGCCGTTTTGTTCATAACGTTTCGATCGGCGACGGCGGCAATGCAGATTTGCTGATGCGTATGCGTACCCATGCTAATTTTGTCGAATACGTACCGTTCATTCTGATGCTGATGGCATTGCTCGAACTCGGTGGCGCCCATCGCACCGTACTTGCATGGTTCGGATGCGCACTGGTGGCATTCCGAGTGCTGCACGCCATAGGCATGCCGCGATCGGCACCTAATCCGTACCGCGCGATTGGCGCTCTGGGCACAGTTGCACTGCTGTTGGCGATCGCCGTCTACGGAGTGGTGCTATCATTGGCTGCATAGCCAAGACATTTTTCTCCGTGGCTTAATATTGAACCGTGACCGTTTAACGGTAACTGCTATGGATTTGCGGTGACAGTGAACCTAATTCAATTAAGTGCACTGTCACCGTAACACGACACGCAGCTTTGGGATTGCTACTCATGGTGCGGACTATGTTGGGTGTGAGAGATTTTAGACCGTAGCATTTGATTTGCTATTCTGTGACGGCCGTTTGGCCGTTACCCGCCAGCAGTTCTTTTTTATCTCTGCTGGGCGCCATTTTTTCTTAGCGAGAAAGGCGAGCTTAGAAAACGTGAGCGCCACGGAGGACCGCGAAGCGGTCCGATTGGGCGACACGGCGATGAGTGCCAAATAATTGGACCTGGCACCGATTACACGGCCGTTACGGAACGTTTTTGCATCATAACGCCCCGTCCTAGGCCATACGCGCCTTTCCGGTTCACGCCACGCCCAGGTGCTTGGCGAGTTTGTCGAGGGTCTGATAGCCAAACTCTACGGCGCCGAAGCCGATGACACCGTCGCGGCGCGCCTTGGTCGGATGGAGCTGGCGCAGAGTCACGACGGTCTTGCCGTCGCTTTGGGAGTCGAAGGTGATCGTCACGTGGAACATGTTGGGGTCGTTGTCCTCGTCGGAGCCATGGTCGAATACCAGCAGCTCCGGCACCTTGATGGCGCGGTAGACCACGCGGTTGGGATAACAGGTGCCGTCGGGTGCGCGCATTTCAAAGCGCCACAAGCCGCCTACTCGCACGTCGATCTCATGGGTTGTGGTGGTGAAGCCCTTGGGCCCGAACCACTGTACGACTTGACTAGGATCGGTCCAGGCCGCGAACACCCGTTCGCGGGGTGCCGCGATCACGCGGGCGAGCACGACCTCGCGTTCCAGGCTCCAGGTGGATCGGGGATCATCATTCATTGCCGTCACCTTTCGTGCCGTTCTGGTGCGGGAGTGCTTGCGTGGGAAAGTTCGCGATAAAGTCTTCAAGGCGGTCGAACCGCGCTTCCCAGGCTGCGCGGGTGTGCTCGAACCAGCCCGCGGTCTCTTTGAGGCGCTCCGGGCGCAGCCGGCACGGACGGCGCTGGCCATCCTTGCCGCGCGCAATGAACCCGGCTTGCTCCAGCACCTTCAAATGCTGAGACACCGCTGGCAGGCTCATGGCGAAGGGCTGGGCGAGATCCTGCACCGTGAGGTCACCCTCCGCCGCCAGCCGCCCCAGGATCGCCAGCCGAGTCGGGTCGCCGAGGGCCGCGAAGGCCTGGCTAAGATATTGAGATACTTGCACGTTTGAGTGTCCATCTTTATTTAAGTGATTACTTAAATATCGAGGCACCCCACTCAGGTCAAGAGGGCCGAGGAGGAACTCCCCTTCGCCGCGCCGGTCTATTTTGTTGCGGCCCAGCCCTTATCGCGCGGGAGGGCAGGATCGGCGCTGATCTTCAGTTCAGCGCAGTGGTGATAGGTATAGCCGCCCTGCGCATTGAAACCGTGTTCCGCCATCCACTGAATGACCTGCAGCGTGCAATTCTCGCAGTCGATATTCGGGATACGCACATCGGTTTCCCAGATGTGACCGGATGGGAAGCGCTCGGAGTGGACGAATAATCCGTCCACAAGAACGGGCGGCTTTGGAGCGCTGTCGATCTTGGCCGAGACGGAATAAGGGCCCTTCTCGGTATCGCGCGTCACGGTTTCGGGATCCTCAGGCAGATGCGTCGGGTCCGCCGCGAGAGCAACACGGTAGTGCCCCGGGTGATAAACCGTTTCCTTCACTTTGATATGGAGCTGCGTGCCGATGATCCGCCCGAGCAAAACCGGATCGGCGAATTGCGCCGCGGCCAGAGTCAAGTTGGCCAGCGCCAGAATCCACGCCAGCCGTCGTTCCGGTCCCAGCAATGCCAGAACGCGGCCATAGACATGCAGAAGGTTCATCACAGGCCGTCCTTTTAGCGAATAGGCGCGCTGGTTGATGGACCTGTGCGCGGCATCCACTTTGTTGCCCGCCGCAGCCACTTCGGTGCCGATTTGACCACAGCGCGCGGCTTTAGACGCAGCTTTTCGCCGTTGGCGTCGTGGACCAGCTGAATTGTGCGTTTGTGGTAGGTGGCAAGGTCCGGGCGGTGACCAATGCTCAGCAAGGTGGCACTCTCAAGCTCTTCGTCGAATAGACTCATGACGCGGTGCTGGCTTTCCTGATCAAGCGCCGACGTGGCTTCATCAAGAAAAACCCAACTGGGTTTGTGCAGAATAAGCCGCGCAAAGGCCAGCCGCTGTTGTTCGCCGAGGGACAGGCCCTTGTCCCAGCGCCCGACCTCGTCGAGCCGCGGAATGAGTTCAGTAAGACCACAGCGCTCCAGCGCCTTTTGCACGTCGGCATCGGAGAAGCCTTCGGCGGCACTGGGATAGGTCAGCGCATAGCGCAGGGTGCCGAGGGGCAGGTACGGGCGCTGCGGCAGGAAAGCCATGCTGTCGAGGGGCGGCGTCAGGATGGTGCCGGCCCCCCATTGCCACAGACCCGCGATGGCGCGGAACAGTGTCGATTTGCCGGCCCCGGTCTCGCCGACCATCAGGACGCGGTCGCCCGGTAGGATGCTGACGCTGGCGTCTTCAATGACGATCTGGCCGTCAGGGCGCAGAATGCGTAGTCCTTCAAAGGCCAGGTGGCCGGCGGGATTCAGCGCACGGTGGATCCTTTTCGAGCCTTCTTCGATCGCGGGCAGATCGTCGAGTGCGGCCCGGAAACGCGCGACGCGATGGATGGCGGAACGCCAGTCGGCCAAGCGAGAGAAGTTATCGACGAACCAGCGCATGGCGCCCTGCACCGAACTGAAAGCGCCAGCGACCATCATCAGGCCGGCCAAATTCAGGCCGCCGTTGAAATAGGCCGGCGAGGCCACCAGCATCGGCACGATGATCGACAGCCAGCCCGTACCCGAGGTAATCCAGGTAAGCTGGGCCAGGGAGGTGGAAATACGCCGCATGGTATCGACCACGGCGGCAAGCGACTTCTCCAGATGTGTCTGTTCATCCTTCTCGCCGCCGTGCAAGGCGATGCTTTCACCGGATTCATTTGCGCGCACCAGCGCGAAGCGGAACTCCGCCTCGCGCGCGTAGCGTTCGGTGTTGAGGCGAATCAGTGGCCGGCCGACGAGCCACGTCAGGCCGGAGCCGATCAGGGCGTAAGCCAGCGCACACCAGACCATGTAGCCGGGGATGTCGATGGTGTGCTCGCCGATCTTGAAAACCACCTGAGTCGACAGCCCCCACAGCACGCCGATGAAGGCGATCATCTGAAAGAGGGAATTGACGGCGCCGCAGGCTAGATCGGAGGTGGAGTCACCGAGGACCTTGGTGTCCTCCTGAATACGCTGGTCGGGATTGCGCCCGTCTTCGCCGACGAAGCTAAGGTGATAAATGCGCATGGGTTTAAGCCATTCGTCGAGCAGATGGCGCGACACCCATTCCCGCAGCCGGAATTTCAACCGCTCCTGCAAAAATGTCTGCATGACGGTCAGCGCCAGGAGGATTCCGACAAGCGGCAGGAACGCCCAGATATAGTGAACGAAATCGCCGAGGTCCTTGCGGCTGATGGAATCGAAGAACTTGCCGTTCCATTTGTTCAGCTGCACCTGGCCGATCATGCTGCAGACGGTGACAAATGTTGACGCTGCAAAGATCGCCAGGGCTAGCTTTGCGCCCTTTACCGGCCACAAGGCGCGGGTGAGGATCGCCAGGTCAGTGGCGATATCAATATCCTGCTCCAGCGGGTAGGTGACCGGCGCTGCAGGGGCGGCCTGGGAAGCCTTTTGCAGGTCCGGCGGCGGAGTGGGATCGACTTTCATCGCCAGGCCGCCGGCCAACGTGAGGCGGCTCCGACGTTGGAAGATGAAAGAGCTTGGCGGCGGTATTTCAAGGGGTCTTTCCGATAACTGGCTAACACAGCTATCGGTGTTAACGCCGGCCGCCAGCTATCGTTCCGGGAACTGGCCTAAAGACCCGCGGCCTTGGGCTCCCGCCCCCGAAACGGCATCGCAGGAGAGCCGGAAAGCGCCCTGGGATCAGGAACAATGCCGAGGACGAGGACGAGGAAATGTTGCCGAATTGCACATGCTCTCACGTTGCCCGGAATGGCATCTCGCCGTTTTTCGTGCGATGGAAGGTTTCCAAGGCGGGCAAATGGGGACACACATGATGGGCAAAGGCCGGTTGGAAGCCTTCAGCGACGGCGTTTTCGCGATCATCATCACGATTATGGTGCTGGAAATGAAGGTGCCGCACGGCGAGGGCTTCGCAGCACTCGCACCGCTCATCCCGGTCTTCATCAGCTATGTCCTAAGTTTTGTGTATCTCGGCATATATTGGAACAATCACCATCACATGCTGCACGCCACGCAGCACGTCAATGGCGCAGTCCTATGGGCAAACCTGCATCTGCTGTTCTGGCTGTCGCTTTTTCCCTTCGTCACGGGCGGGGTGGGCGAGAATCATTTTGGCGCGGCGCCCATGGCGATGTACGGCGGCGTCTTGCTGATGGGGGCGATCTCCTACTACATCCTCCAGCAGGTCATTATCGCCACCCATAGCGAGGGCTCGCTGGTGGCCAAGGCCATCGGGCGCGACCTCAAAGGCAAGCTCTCGCCGGTTTTGTATGCCACAGCCATCGTCAGCACCTTTTTCGAGCCGTGGATTGCCGGCGGGATTTACGTGTTTGTCGCCTTGATGTGGTTGGTGCCCGACCGGCGCATCGAGCGGGTCATGGCCACGAAATAAGCCGCAAAGGAAGCGCTGACTTCCCTTCCCGCATACACGAGTGTGCCAATGCTGAAAGCCTTGCAGACTATCCATCCGTTTGTTTTTTTGCTGGTTGCGACCCTGCTGGAAGCCGGCGGCGACGCCGTTATCCGCATGGCGATTTATAATCACGTCGGTTTTTGGCGCCTGGGTCTGATGCTGGCGGGCGCGGCGCTGCTGTTTGCCTACGGCACGCTGCTGAATCTCGCGCCGGTGGAATTCGGCCAGGTCATCGGCCTGTATGTCGCCACCCTGTTTGTGGTGTGGCAGGTCGTCAATTTTGCCGTCTTCCGCACGGTACCGACGCCGGCGATTCTACTGGGCGGCGCGCTGATCGTCGCCGGCGGCTTGGTCGTCACGTTTTGGAAGACGGCCTAGAAGCCGGCTATTTCAGCTTCACCTTGACGCCGGCCTGGCCCATGAGATCGAGGAAACCAAGATCGGGGGCCTTGGTGCAGGCGCCGGCGATGGCCGACAGAATTTTGGCGCGCGCCTCGAAGGGAATCTCCAGGTCCGGTTGGCCAACGTTCTTAAAACCTTGAATGTAAGCAAAGCCCCACAGGTCGACGAAATCGGCCTCGCCAGTGTCTGCGTGGCTGCGCGCGGCGTTATAGGCTTTGCAGGTGTAACCCACCGGCGAGAATGCGGCCGTCGCGGCGGGCAGCGCCGGCGGCGTCTTGGCCAGTTCCTGGCTGGCGACCGCCAGCAGAAAAGCCTGGGGATAAGCGGTGCAAGCGGCCAACAATGCCGTATCCACCGGGCTCTCCGTCATATCGGTCGTAAAGGCCAGGGTATTTGCGGCTTGGGCCCTGCCCGCCAGATAGCCGTGGGCCCAAAGCTGCGCGAGGGCCGCTTGCGGTGCATGGCCCAGACCCGACGCAAGGGCGCCGCACTTGAATTCTGCCGCGCTGAAATTGCGCGCGGTCTCGGCAGCGTCCGTCGTTTTCAGCAATGCCGCAGTAGAGACTTTCTCGGCGCTGGCATTTTCAACGTCGGCTGCGATCTGCAGCCTCACCACGTGGTCCGGATCGCTCAACGCACCGTCGCGTTTGATATCGCCCTTCTTGATCATATCGACGAATCCCATGCCCGAAATCACCTCCCCCCAGACGGTATATTTATTGTCGAGAGCTTTGCGGTTGTCGCCCAGCACGATGAACCACTGGCTGTCGGCGCTGTTGCGCTTGGCGGCCCGGCCCATGGAGACCACGCCGCGCACCTGGGGGGTTGAGGTGAACTCGGCCTCCAACGTGCGACCCGATCCGCCGCTGCCTTTGCCTTTGGGATCGCCGGTCTGCGCCGCGAAGCCCTCGATGACGCGATGGAAGGCGAGGCCGTCATAGAAGCCGCCGCGCACCAGGTGCTTGATCCGCGCGACATGCTTGGGCGCAAGATCGGGCCGCATGTGGATGATCACACGGCCGTAGGTCAGATCAAGATAGAGCGTGTTTTCAGGATCGTCCTGGGCGGCAAAGGCGCCGGGGCCGACCATCGCCGCCAACCAGAAAAAAACAACGCCAATAATAATACGCATGAAAGGCTCCGGCTTGGACCGGGGTCATCATACGCACACCGCGCGGCGTTGAGAACAGCGGCGGCCCGCACGGGAGACCACAGCCTGCGGGTTTTGCCGACGCCACACGAAGCCGGGGATTTCGGTAAAGCCGAGAAGCGCTGATCAAGAGAGTTGATCGCGCTGGATTTAAACCGACGAGATTATGTCCAGCGGCTTGTAGGCTAAAGTCGGGAAGACGCTGGCAATCTTGTCCTGAGACTGGCGCTTGACCAAGACTTCGGAAATGACACGGCGGTAGTCGGTCGTCACCCGCAGATCGCCGCCGTCCAGCTCGGTGTCTTTTAAGCCGGGCCAGGTGCCGTAGATTTTGCCGCCATTGACGCCGGCCCCCAGCACCATCATCACCGAGGCCGAACCGTGATCGGTGCCAGCGTTGTTGTTTTCCTCCACCCGCCGCCCGAACTCGGTCATAGCCACGACCGTCACGCGCTTCATCAGCGGACCCAGGTCGTCGGTGAAGGCGAACAAGGCGTTCGACAATTCGCGGGCGGCAGTGGTGAAGGCGGCTTGGATATTGTCGTGGTGATCCCAGCCGCCGAGATCGACGGTGGCGACCTCGATGCCCATGTTGAGCTTCAGCGCCCGCGCCAGGGGCTGGAGCTTTTGCGACAAATCGCCGTAAGTGTAATTGGGGTTGGGAATGCGCGGCAGCGCCGAGATGCGCTCGCGCACGACATCCACGGTCTTTAAGGTCTGGCGCACGGATTTCGCAGACGGGCTGTCGCCCTTGTTGAGAGCCGTGATTAGCTTGCCGCGCTCTTCGGTGACAAAGTACGGCAGAGACTCGAGGTCCGATGTCGGCACAACGCCGGGGGCGCCGGACAATGACGACGTTCCGATCAGGGCGTCGGCGGTGGCGCCCAGCTCGCTCGTCGCCAGACTGCGCACGTTAAGATGGCGTGCGAGCCAGCCGTGGGCCGTATTGGGATCGCCGTCGGCAATGCCTTTGTCGACCATTTCCTGGACTTCAAAGTGGCTGCGCAATTGGGTGGGCATGCCGGCCGCGTGTACGAAGGCCAAGGATTTATCAACGTACATCTGGCGCAACTGGTCGGCGGCAGGGTGCAGGAAGAACTGCGTGCCATCGAGCGTGCCGAGGGGCCGCCCGGCATTCACGCCGCTGGTGGTCAGGCCAATGGTGCGGCGCTTGTCGCGATAGGCCGCGTCGTCGGCAGGCGCCAGCAGCTGCAAACCGTCCATGCCGAAACGCAGGAATAGATAGACCAGGACATTGCGCTGATCAGTGCCAGCATCGGCGGCGAAAGCGACATTGACGCCGTGCGCCCAAGGCACCATCGCGCCTCCCGCAGCCATTTTGAGAAGATTACGCCGTGAGACGGTCATTCTTGCGTCCTAGCGATAGACAAATTCCGGCGCCGTCGCGAGCACCGAGATGAACTTCGAGCCAAATCCGCTGTTGTAGTAAGGCGAGTCGAAATAGCCCGCATTGACGTCGGCCACGGTACTGGCCAAAAGCCCCATCGCTTCACCGCTGAGGCTATAGCCGATCGTCCGCCCCACCCAATATTCAGCCGTCGCCGTCGCATTGCGCAGGATGCCGGTGGGCGTCTGCGCCATGAAATCCACCTTTGAGTAGTCGGCGTAGGTCATGTACTGGAGCTGGTTCCAGATACCGACGTTGGTCGAGGGATTGAGCCAGAAGTCGTTGGTGTCCGGGCGACCGTCGGGCGTCGGCCAGCCGAAGGGGCTGTCGGCGATCGACGTCAGCAAATAGCGCCACAACTCGCTCGGCAGAACTTTGGCGTCGATCACCCGCGCCAAGGCAATCATGCGTTCGTGCGGGCGGCGGACTTTGACTTGCGGGCCGATGCCTATTTCCTGGCCGCCGAGAAGAATGGCGCGCAGCACCTGTTTGATCTGGTCCGGTGCATTGCGGTTGAGCGTCCAGGCTGCGGCGGCGCGGTCCAGGACCGCCTGGGGCGGGTTCTCGCCAAAAATATGCCGACAGATCTTCCCGCTAACAAAAAGCGCCGTGGCCGGATGGGCCACGACCATATCCAGTACCTTGCTGCCCTGATCCTGACCTGTAAGCGTGGCGAGATCAAAGCCCAGGCAGCGGCCGGCTTGTATGTTGTGCTGGGCGGGGTTGAAGAAAAACGCGCCGGTGTTTTCGGGGACGCCGTTAACACTGGTCCAGCCCTGTTTGATCGTCCAGCCCGAGAGAGCGCGCGATGCCTGAATGACATCGTCATCGGTAAAGCCGGTCGCGCTGACATCGGCGCCGCCGGAATTCTTGCCGAAGTATACGGCGCGGCCCATGGTGTGCAGTTCCATCAGCTCGCGGGCGTAGTTCTCGTTGGGCAGGTTCGCGTTGCTGTCGGCGTTGTCGAGGTATTTAAGCATCGCCGCCGACTTAGCGACGGCGTCCAGCATCTGGCGGAAATTTCCGAAGACATTCGGGCGGATCACATCGCGGTCGTAGGCGAGGATCGTGTCGCGCATGTCGTAGGTCTTGTTCTGGTAGACGCTGAAGTGGTTGTGCCAGAAGTCGGCCATGAACTCGCGCAGCTGGAAGCGGCTATGGGTGTTGCGGATGAACACCGCAGAACACAGCTCGTCGAAGGGCCGGATCTGCTCCTGCCAGGCGTTTCGGAACAGCACCTCATGACCGATGCGCCACATTTCTGCGGCACTGGTCCATAGATACTGCAGCGGCCGCTCTTCCTTGACCGCATCCCATTTGATGCCTTGGTAGTCGTAGGCGGGGTATTCGATGTGAAGCTTCACCGAACGCAGATACTGGTCGAGGGCCGGATCGTCACCGGCAGGCGGAGCCAACTGCTCTTCGACCCACGCCTGCCAGCCGGTCCGCTGGACCGATTGGATGTCGAGGTCGCGCGCCCCGAAGGTCACGCGATTGAGCGCGATCTGCTCATATGTAGGTTTATCCGCGAGCATGCGACGTTCTGTCCGCCCCTGTACGTCCGACTGTTACAAATTAGCACAAATAATTACTAAAAGTTGTACAGCTTTGGCGGCGGTGCCGCCCAGAGGTAAGCAAGCCTTGGCGTCCATTTCCGGACAAAAAAGCCAATAAAAACAACGAGGGCAGTCCAGGATGCTGGGCTGCCCTCGCTTTGGCTTATTGCTTGTAGGGATATGTCTGCGTTTAGGCTGCCGCGCCGCTACGGAAGACCTTGTTTAGGGGCACATCGCGGATGCGCTGCCCGCTGGCGGCAAACACGGCGTTGGCAATGGCCGGCAGTGTCGGCGGCAAGGCCGGCTCGCCGAGACCGGTCGGGTTGGCCTCGGACTTTAGGAAATGCACTTCCACCGGCGGCGCCTGACGCATGCGCAAGAGCGGGAAGGTATCGAAGTTGCCTTCGACAACGCCACCCTTGGCGATAGTGATCTCTTGTCCCAGGATCTGGCCGACGCCGTCCAGCACCGCGCCCTGCACCTGGTTCACCGCGCCCGACGGATTGACGATGTGACCGCCCACGTCGGCGACCACCCAGATTTTGTTGATGGCAACCGGCGCATTGGCGGCGACCGTCACTTCCGCAACATGGGCGACGTAGCCCTGGTGCGAGAAGTAATAGGCAAGACCAAGCGCCGTTCCTTTGGGAAGGCTGCGTTTGCCCCAGCCGGCTTTTTCGGCCACCAGCTTCAAGGCCGCGCTCATGCGCTCGGGCTTGAAGACGGGCGCCCCGCCGGCCGCCGGCGCCGCAGTAGCGATGCGGCGTTCGGCCAGCAGATCGAGATGGAAGTCGAGCGGATCGCGGCCCGAGGCGTGGGCCACTTCGTCCAGGAACGATTGGAATACGAAGGCCAACGCATTGCTGCCCGGTGCGCGCAAGGGGCCTGTCGGCGTTCCAAGCGGCATCAGGCTGGTGCCGAGCGACAGGTTGGGCACGAACTCCGCCGGGAAGGTTGAGCTGCCCATCATTGCCATACTGGCAAACTGTCCATTTTTTCCGTAGCTGACAAAGTGGTCACTGAGCGCGATCAGTTTGCCTTGTGCGTCGAGGCCGGCTTTGAAGTTGTGGAATCCGCCGGGGCGATAGCAGTCGTGGCGCATATCGTCTTCACGCGTCCAGACCAGCTTTACCGGCACGCCGACTTCCTTGGCGATCCATGAGGCTTCCAGCATCGCATCGGGACTGCTGCGCCGGCCGAAGCCGCCTCCAGCGCGCACCATGTGAATGGTAACGTCCTTCGCCGCCAGTCCCAGCGTCCTGGTGATAATGGCGCTGCCGTTGGCCGGGTTCTGCGTTGGTGTCCAGATTTCCAGTTTGCCATCTTTGAAATGCGCCGTGGAGTTTTGCGGCTCCATGGTGGCGTGGGACAGGAACGGATAGGAGTAAGAAGCCTCAATGATCTTCGCTGCACCCTTGAAGGCCGCATCGACGTCGCCGTCTTTGCGGATGGATACTTCGGGCGTCTGTTTGGCAAGCTGCGCGGCGCGCGCCGCGAAGCCCTGGCTGCTTTGTGTCGCTGAGTCCGGCAGGTTCCACTCAATGCGCAGTGTGCGCCGCGCGACGCTGGCCTGCCACCAGGTGTCGGCAACGATGGCGACGCCGCCGGATAGACCGACGTTAAGGCCCACTTCACCAGGCGGAATCGTGCCTTGCACGACAAAGGCGTGTTTGACTCCCGGCACGTTCTTGACGTCGTCGAGGTTGCAGCTTTTCACTGTGCCGCCAAAAACCGGGCACTTCTCGTAGGTCGCATACAGCATGCCGGGCACGCTAACGTCGATGCCGTAAAGCGGCTTGCCGTGCACGATGGATGGGCCGTCAACGTCCTTCGTCGCCACGCCGACGATCTTGAACGTTTTCGGATCTTTCAGCGTGACCTTGGCGAGGTCAGGCGCTTTTTCCTTGGCGGCCCTATCGGCCAGCGCGCCGTAGGTCAGCGAACGGCCCGAGGCCGCGTGTATGACTTTGCCCGAGGCCGTTGTCAGTTCACTCTCGGGGACACGCAAGGCTTTGGCGGCGGTCGCCACCAGCATTTGCCGGCCGGCTGCGCCGACACGGCGCATGTTGTCCCAGTTGCGCGGGATCGAGGTGCTGCCGCCTGCAGACTGTACGCCGAATTTTTCGGCGTCCACGTCGGCGGTCTCAACGCGCACGTCTTTCCAATCGACGTCCAGTTCCTCAGCGATGATCATCGGCAGCGAGGTTTTGATGCCCTGGCCGATTTCGGGATTCTTGGCAGCAATGGTGACAATGCCGTCGGGGGACACGCGGATGAAGGCACTGAGGGCTGCTTCACCTGTGGTCGCGTCGGCGCTGCCCAGCGGCGCCAGTTTGAAGCTCAGCAAAAGCCCGCCGCCGGTGGCGGCACTGGCCTTGAGGAAGCTGCGGCGCGAGGCGGTGTGATCGAAGTTCATGACCTAGGCCTCCTTCTTCACGGGTTCGCCGGCGGCCGCCTTGATGGCCGTGCGAATGCGATTGTAGGTGGCACAGCGGCAGATGTTGCCGCTCATGTGCATGTCGATGTCGGCGTCGGTGGGCTTGGGCGTTTTTTCCAATAGCGCCGTGGCCGACATGATCTGGCCGGCCTGGCAGTAGCCGCACTGGGCGACGTCGATCTCGAGCCAGGCTTCCTGAACTTTTTGCCCGATGGGGTTCTGACTGATGCCCTCGATGGTGGTGACGGCACTGTCGCCGACACCGGCGACCGGCGTCACGCAGGAGCGCGTCGCCACGCCGTTGATATGCACGGTGCAGGCGCCGCACAGACCCGAGCCGCAGCCGTATTTCGATCCCTTGAGATCGAGCACATCGCGCAAGACCCACAAGAGGGGCGTTGCTTCATCGACATCGACGGTATGAGTCGTGCCATTTACGGTGAGTGAGATAGCCATGGTTCCTCCGAGTCAGAAAGCGGTGCCGCACCTGATGGGAAACACCGGCCCCCATGCATGGATGGCGGCCGGGAAAGGTGGAGCATTATATCATTTTCCGCCCACCGGATGGAGTCCCCCCTGGTAATCGCGCAGTTACAATTGCCCAGTTTGGACCCTCACGGGCATTCCACAAGGCCAGCCAGGGTGGCCTTTTCGCCGGCCAGGGCCTTACGTAGCCGGGCCGCCGTGCCGGCCAGGCCGCCAATGCCCAGGGCTGGGCCATTCACGGCCATATCGGTCCCGCAGACTTTGACGGGTTCGGCCTCCTTCAGCCCCAGGGTCGCGAGATGGGCCGCGCTGCCATACAGCGGCATACCGCCGACCATGGTCAGCGTGATGTCCTGAGGTTTGGCTTTGGCGAGCGCGTCATAGGCATCGCTCGCGTCGCTGCGCAGCAGGAACAGATCGGCATAGAGGCCGGCTTTGAGGCTTCCGACTTTGTCGTCGATCTTGGCGATGCGCGCCGGGATTACGGTCGCCATTTCAAACAGTTGCTTGCCGGAAATTAGTCCGGCGAACTGGTGGTCAGCAACGGTGCGGGCATAGCCCACCTCGCCCAGCATATTGACGCTGCCCGTCGGCGACCAGTCGGGCGCCAGCGCCACCAGCACCTTCTGGCGCAGGGCCGCCGCCACGTCGGCAGTCTCGCCGTAAAGCACGACGTTGCTGCGCGGCGACCAGATGAACGACGTACCCGCCGACGCCATTTTGCCGAACTCTGGTTCGGTCAGCGCAACGCCGTGGATGACAGCGCTCTTGTTGCCCAGCAAACCCAGGCTCTCGAACATGGCGAATTCGGCTTTGGTCTCGGGGTCATTGCGCTGGCCTTCGGCGAGATGCACGGCAGCGAGATCGAGGTTGCCGGTGCGAAACTGGGCCATGGCGCCTTCCGACAGCTTCTGATCGAAGGGTTTGACGCCCAGCACATTGACAGCGCGTTCTTGTCCCAGGGGCGAACCGTGAAAGCCCGAGGCCCAATCGAGGTTGCGCGCAAGACCCGCGATACAAGGCTCGATCCTGGGGGCATCCGCCGGCTGGAAGACGCCGAGGATCGAGGTGGTGCCCCCCATCAGCGCCTTCAGTTCCACATAGGCATCGATGTCGCAGAAATTCTTCTCCACCAGTTTGCCTTCGGGCGTCTGAATGGTCGTGTTGTATTCAGCCAGACCGCGCCACTGATAGCGGTTGGCAAACACCCGCGGCGGCGTCCAGCGGGGGAATACCGCATAGAACGGATGGTTATGCAGGTCGATGAAGCCCGGGAAAATAATGTCCTTGGTGATCAGCTCGCGGGCGCCGGCAATCACGGGCTTTGTCGCCGATACGGCGGTGATCTTGCTGTTCTCAACGGCAACCCAGCCGTTGGCGATCACCCGATCCGGAGCGACGACCGTGCCATTTATGAGAACCATGTTGCTTTCGGCGCTGTGTGCAGGCAGCGCTGCAAGAACCAGTAAACACCAAGCCAACAACATCCGCATAGCAGGGTCCCCACGGCTTTCCCGGAGATGAAGAATACCTCAAAACCGACTGGTGGCAGCCCTCTTCTGGCGTATGATTGTAAAAAGCGGAAGACAACAATGCACGGCGATCACGACCATTCCCACGAACCGCTCGGCGCCCATGGCGAAGACGTCGATTGGAAAATTCACGGCGTCAAAGTGATACCCGGCGACCAGCTGGATCCCAACACCGCCCAAACACCGGGCATGAACCGGGCCGCCGCTATCAACCTGGCCCGTGTCGGTGCGCAAAAAATCTGGGCCGGCACCGTGCACATTCACCCCAATGCCAAGACCGGCGCCCATCACCATGGCCACCTGGAAAGCGTGATCTATGTGGTCAAGGGCCGTGCACGCATGCGCTGGGGCGCGAAGCTCGAGTTCACCGCCGAAGCCGGGCCTGGCGACTTTATCTTCGTGCCGCCCTTCGTGCCGCATCAGGAAATCAATGCGAGTACCGACGAGACGCTGGAATGCGTCCTGGTGCGCAGCGACAACGAAGCCGTGGCGATTAATCTGGAAATCGAGCCCATCGAAAAGCCCGAGACGGTTTTATGGGTCGATCCGGTGCACCGGCATCCCTCGGAGAAGCGTTAAACCGTTGGCGCAGTGAAAGCCACCAGCTGGCTGATGACCTGCTCGAATTGCGCCGGCGCCGGCGGGCCGGGCTGCACCGCCGCCAGAATGTTCTCACCGGCCAGCCAGCGCGCTTCGGCGTTTTCTTGGGTCAGGATCGCGGCCAGCGCACTCAGCATTTCATAGTGTGCGTGATCGAGGCTGGCGAGCCGCAGCGCGGCCGTCAGCAGCATGCGCACGGCATACAGCACATTGATCGTGTCGCTGGGCATGCTGGTAGTGGCGGCTTCGCCACGCGTGAAGGTCGCAAGGCACGCGTCGAGGTTGGTCGAGACAAAGCCATGGCAGCCCAGCGGACGCGCGGCATAAATCGAGCACAGCGCGTTCTCCAGCAGCGGACAAAACACCTTGGCTTTCAAACGCTCGTCCAGGGACAGCGCGCCGACTTGCGCTGCGGCTTCGAGGATGGCAGCGACGGTTTGCTTTTTGTGGCGAATTTGGGCGGCGACAAAAAAGGCTTCGGGTGCGGTCAGAACCACCATCTGCGTACAGCAGTAAGAGCAGCCTTTGCTGCAGGCGATCATTCTGTTGGCGGGCTCGGGAACCGTGCGGTCGAACAGGCCGGTGACGTGGGCGATGGCGTCCGAGCATGGCGACTTGCTTTGCGGCGTGCGCAGCAGCTTGACGACATGGCGGATATGCGCGGCAACCGGGCGCGGGTCCTGGGTCATCGGCAGAGGCCGCGGCAGGATCTCGGCGTCTAGGCGCTGCAGGTTGCGTCGCTCGGCGCGCGAAAGCCTATCGCTCATAGGCCGCCGCGGTCATATGCGGTCGAGCTCACGGTCGTTGGCCTTGAGCTGGGGTGATGAGAAAAGACCCAGGATGATGCACGCCAGCAGACATAGCCCGCCGATGACGTACAGCGCAGGCGAGGCGCTTCCCGTCCAATCCTTGATGCTGCCCACCATGATCGGGCTTACGATGCCGCCGACCTGCCCCAGCGTATTGATCAGCGCAATGCCGCCGGCGGCACCCGCCCCCACCACCAGTTTGGGCGGCATAGCCCAGAACGTCGGCATGCCGCCAACGATGCCGCAGCCGATAATCGTAAGGGCGATGACGAGGATCGTCACGTCGTGGCTGAAGTAGGCGGAAGCAGTAAAGCCGACGAAGCCGGCGAACAAACAGGCCATCGAATAATACCGTCTATTGCCGGTAGCGTCGGCGTGGCGGCCGATCATCACCATCGTGATGGCGCCGAAGACGTAAGGTATTGCGGTCAGCGCGCCGACGACGAGGTAGTTGCCGCCGCCCGCAGTTTTAATCAGATCCGGCGCCCAGAAGTTAAGCCCGTACGACGCCATCTGGATCATGAAGTAAACGACGGCCAGGGTCAGGAAGCCCGGAGTTTTCAGAGCGCCCAACAGCGAATGCCCACGGCCGGTCTGCGGCGTGCGGTCGATGGCGGCAAGCAGTTGTTTCTTTTCGTCAGCGGATAGCCACTTGGCGTCTTCGATGCGGTTATCGAGGAATTTGAAAACAACGACGCCGAGCACGATGCAAGGCAATCCGCCGAACATGAACATCCAGTGCCAGCCCTCGTGTCCGCCGACACCGTCCATATAGGTGAGCAAGGTGCCGGCCAGGGGTCCGCCGACCATTCCCGAGAAGGCCTGGGCGAGGAACAAATAAGACGTCGAGCGGCCGCGATAGGACGTCGGGAACCACGTCGTCATGTAATAGATGATGCCGGGTGAGAAACCGGCTTCCAGCGAACCGATCAGGAAGCGCAGGCCATAGAACTGCCATTCGGTGGTGACGAAGATCATGGCCGCGGTGGCGAGACCCCAGCTGATCATGATGCGCGCGATCCACTGGCGCGTGCCGACGCGGAACAGGATCATGTTGCTGGGCACTTCGAACAGCACATAGCCGATAGTGAACAGGCTGGCACCCAGGCCATAGGCCGTGTTGCTGATGCCGAGGTCGACTGTCAGCGCCGTCTTGGCGAAACTGATGTTGATGCGGTCGAAGAAGGCGAAGAAATAGCAGATGAAGATCAGCGGCATCAGCCGCCACACCGCCTTGCGCACGACCGCCGAACTTTCGGCCGCGCGCGCAGATGCCGCGGAGACGGAAATTGTGCTGTCCAAAACTGCTCTCCCCAATGTCGCTTTCAGCCCCGGACGGTAAGGCGCGTTTAAGCCCTTACAAGCACCGGTTTCGGATGAAGGTCCAACGTTCTCCCCGCCTTCATGACCTGCCCCGGTACGTCGTGTCCTAACAAGGCCGGCAGGGTACGAGACAGCGCGATGAGGCTCGCCAAGTCAAGTCCCGTCTTAAGGCCCAGGTCATGGGCCATGTTGACCACGTCCTCGGTACAGATGTTACCCGAGGCCCCCGGCGCGAAGGGACAGCCGCCGAGACCGCCCAGCGCCGAATCGAAGCGTCGCGCGCCGACATCATAAGCGGCGATAACGTTGGCCAGGCCGAGCCCGCGCGTATTGTGGAAATGCAGCGACAACCCCGACGCCGGGATCAGCGCCAGCACTCGCTCGACGAGAGAAGCTACTTGCTTCGGATTGGCCATGCCGGTGGTGTCGGCCAGGGTAATGCCATCGACACCCAGGTCGAGATATCGGCGCACCAGATCGATCACACGTTCTGGCGACTGGCGGCCCTCAAAGGGACAACCGAAAGTCGTCGCTACGGTGCCATTGAGAAGAACGCCCGCGGTCTTGGCGGCTTTGGCGATCTCGGCAAAGCTGCGGAAGGAGTCGGCCCCCGTCATGCGCACATTCGCCATGTTATGGGTTTCGCTTGCCGACATGACCATGTTGAGTTCGTCGGCGTCGGCGGCCAGCGCGTTTTCGGCACCGCGCAGATTGGGCACCAGCGCCGTGTAGATGATGCCCGGCATACGCCGGATGCGCGAAAAAACGTCCGCGGCATCGCGCAAAGCCGGCACCGCTTTCGGCGACACGAACGAACTCACTTCTATCCGCGTGAAGCCCATGGTCGAGAAGGCATCGATCAGGCGCACCTTGTCATCGGTCGAGACCCATGTCGGCTCGATCTGCAGACCATCGCGGGGGGCCACTTCCTGGATGATGATGTCGACTGCGCTCATCGTATGGCTCCGCTGGTTTTGAGGGCGGCGATCTCGCCGGCACTATAGCCGAGGTCCGTCAGCACAGCGTCACTGTGTTCGCCCAGCTTGGGCCCGGGCCATTTAATTTCGCCCGGAGTCTCGGACAGCTTCGGCACGATCCCGGGGGCCCGGATCGCCACGCCGTCGGGAAGCGTCATCTGCTGAATCATGCCGCGGGCCTGATAGTGCGGGTCGGCGACGATATCGGCCACCGAATAGAGACGCCCGGCGGGCACCTCGGCCGCTTCCAGCGCGCTGACCACTTCGTCCGTCGTGTAACGCTGCGCCCAGGCGGCGATGGCGCCGTCGATTTCGCCGTTGCGCTTCACGCGGCCCTGATTGCTGTGCAGCGACGTGTCGTTGCCTAGGTCATCGCGCCCAATGGCTTTCATCAGACGGCGGAAAATGGGATCGCTGTTGCCGGCGATTACGACATAGCCGCCGTCAGAGGCGGCGTAAGTGTTCGAGGGACTGATTCCCGGCAGCGACCCACCCGTACGTTCACGCACCGTGCCGAACAGATCGTATTCCGGCACCATGCTTTCCATGAGGTTGAACACGCTTTCGACCAGCGAGACGTCGACCACCTGGCCGCCGCCACCACCGCTTTTCACACGCAGCAGCGCCATCAGCGCGCCGATGACGCCGTGAAGCGAGGCCAGCGAGTCACCAATGCTCACGCCCACACGCGGCGGCGGGCGGCCGGGCTCGCCGGTGATGTAGCGCAAGCCGCCCATGGCCTCGCCGATGGCGCCGAAGCCCGGGCGGTTGCGATAGGGGCCGGTTTGCCCGTAACCCGAAATGCGCACCATCACGAGATTCGGGTTCAAGGCGTGCAGCGTCTCCCAGCCGAGGCCGAGTTTTTCCAGCGCACCCGGGCGGAAGTTCTCGATGACGACATCCGCCGATGTTGCCAGGCGCTTGATCACTTCGACGCCGTCGGGCGATTTCATATCGACGGCGATGGATTTCTTGTTGCGCGCCTGCAAGTACCACCATAGCGACGTGCCGTCGTGGAGATGGCGCCAGTTGCGCAAAGGGTCGCCGTCTTGCGGCGATTCAACCTTGATGACCTCGGCGCCGAATTCAGCGAGCATGCGCGCAGCGAAAGGCGCTGCGATCAGCGTGCCGAGTTCAAGAACGCGAATACCTACCAGCGGGCCACTCATAGACCTTGGGTCTCCTCCCAGAGAGGCCCGATGCTAGGCGAGACGCCGCCCCGGCGGCCAACCCTGTCTCGATAAGCCGTGTTCGTCGTTGGCGAACGTGCTTTGGGGCCACACTATCTGGGCGCGCGCGACAGCAGGTGATCGCGTAGGAGTTTCGCCGCCGAGGACAGCTGTGCTTCGTCAGCGGTGATCAGAACCAGCTCGCGGCGCGCCCAGCTGTCGGTCAAGCGCTCGGCATGCAGCCTCAGGGGCCGGCCGAGAATTTCAAACACCGGCGCCGGAATTAGCGCGATGCCCAGATCGGCCTGGACGGTGCGGCAAATAGCATCGAAACCCGGCACATGAATCCGGCGCTTTAGCGGCCGGCCGGCATCGCGCGCCGCGATGCGCGAGCGCGTGAAAATCGAACTCTCGGCGTGCAGGCTTATTTGCTCGAATGCGAGCGTGTCGGCATAGGCGATGGGTGTGTTGCGCGCGAGCACATGGTCGGGGCGCATCAGCACCACCAGCTCATCGCGCCGATACACTGTGGCATTGAGATTCATCAGGTCGGCGTCACGTGAGCAAATGCCGATTTCCGCCCAGCCGTCGACGATGCCTTTGACGACGCGGTCGGAGGGGCGCTCCTCCAGCTCGATGCGCAGATCACTGTGGGCTGCAAAAAAGGACTGCAAATCTTCGGGTAAGAATGCGACCACGGCCGAGAGATTGGCCAGCATACGGATATGGCCGCGCACGCCCTGGCGATATTCACCCAGCTCCACGCCGATCATCGCCACGTTGAGCAGCATCCGCCGCGCATGCACCAATAAGGTATCCCCCGCCGGCGTCAGTTGCATGCCCTTGGCGTGGCGGGTGAATAGTGCGATGTCGAGGTCCAGTTCCAAGTCAGCTAGGCGCTTGCTGGCCGCCGAAGCCGCGATGCCGGCCCTTGCTGCGGCCTTGGTCAGCGTGCTTTCTTCGGCCACGGCCACAAACAGCTGCAGGGTGGTCAGATCCAGCCGGCGCAGCAGGCTGGAGCCGGACGTGGCAGAGTCGGGCACTGGCAGACGCTCGGGCGACGTCATAACGGCACGCACCTATCGCTATTCCGGGACACCCTTTGCACAGCGGCGCCCGACATATAAAAGCGCTATAGTTTAGGCGCTTTGGCGGGGGGCCTCCAGGGCTACCAATCGGCCAAAAGTTCCGCTAAACCAACGCGGTCAGGAATTCAACGGATCACACATGATCTTTAAGGTGAGATATTGGGGAATCGCGCTGTTGCTGTTGGCCTTCGCGCCACCGGCAACCTTGCGCGCCGCCAGCCCTATGGCCGTCGATCTGGCGCTGATCCTGGCTGTGGATGCCTCGATGAGCGTCGATGAGACCGAAGCGACGACGCAGCGGGCCGGCTACATCCATGCCTTGCGGGACAAACGCGTCGGCCAAGCCATCCGCGGCGGCCCGATCGGACGCGTGGCGATCTCCTACATGGAATGGTCGAGCCCCTACCATCAGACGGTGATCATCCCGTGGCGAATCTTGTCCAATGAGAAGGATGCCCAGCAGCTCGCCGACGAGTTGGAGAAATTGAAATACACACCGGGCAGCACCACCTCCATCAGCGGCGGCATCGATTTCGCGGTGAAGATGTTCAAGTCCAACGAGTTCGAGCCGCAGCGCCGCGTGATTGACGTCTCCGGCGACGGCTACAGCGACTTCGGCCGCAACGTCATCGAAGCCCGCGATGAGGCGGTGAAGGCCCGCATCACGATCAATGGCCTGGCGATCATGACGCCGCGTCCGTCGTGGCGCCAACCCACCCCGCCCGATCTGGACACCTATTACCGCGACAACGTCATCGGCGGGCCGGGATCGTTCTATCTGGCGATCAAGACCCTCGAGGACTTCACCCGTGCGGTGCTGCAGAAGATGGTGCTGGAGATTTCCGGCATCTTGCCCGAACCGGACAACGAGTTTCTGCTCAAGAAGTCCTGACGCCCGTGCAAATCTTCGTCGATGCCGATGCCTGTCCCGTGAAGGACGAAGTCGTGCGCGTGGCGGAGCGGCACAATCTCGCCGTGCTATTGGTCAGCAACGCCTGGATGCGCGGCCCCGATCATCCGCTCGTGCAGCGCTTTACGGTCAACAATCATCCGGACGCCGCCGACGACTGGATCGCCGAGCGGGTGACAGACCTGGACGTGGTGATCACCTCCGACATCCCGCTGGCGGCGCGCTGTGTGGCCAAGGGCGCTAAGGTGATGCGTCCAAACGGTAAACCGCTGGATGAAAACTCCATCAGTATGGCGGTGGCCATGCGCGATCTGCACACACATTTAAGGGAGACCGGCGAGATCACGTCGGGACCCGCGCCCTTCCGTAAGGAGGACCGTTCGCGGTTTCTGGATGCACTGGAAGCGGCCATACAGCTCATAATCCGCAGAAAGTCTTGACTTATTAACCTTTAGAGCCTATATCCCGCCTGTCCGCATCATGCGGCAACGTCTCGCGATACGCGCGCAGGTGCCCACTTGGGCCTTTTGGTCCGGCACCGTTTCTTGAGAAGTTTAATTCTCCCTCCCGTCGGTTGCGTGCCCACCGGGTTTACGCAAACCATTTTGCCGCTGCATTTTCGCGCGGCCCATCTGCGTATGCGTATCTGCTTTTGAAAGTGAATACATGACTACCTTTTCCGACCTCGGTCTCATCGAGCAGCTTCTGCGCGCCCTGACCGCCGAAGGTTACACCACCCCCACCCCCATCCAGACGCAAGCCATCCCGCTTCTGCTGCAAGGCCGCGACATGCTGGGCATCGCCCAGACCGGCACCGGCAAGACGGCAGCTTTCGCCCTGCCGCTTTTGCAGATTATGGACGCCAAGCGCATTAAGGCGGCGCCGCGCTGCCCGCGCGCCTTGATCCTGACCCCGACCCGCGAGCTCGCGGTGCAGATCGGTGAAGGCTTCAAGACCTACGGCAAGCATCTCGGCTTCAAGCACACCGTCGTGTTCGGCGGCGTGGGCCAGGGCCAGCAGGTCTCGGCCATGAATGCCGGCGTTGATATCCTGGTGGCGACACCGGGCCGTCTCCTGGACCTCATGAATCAGCGCCACATCAACCTGCAGCACGTGGAATTCCTCGTCCTCGACGAAGCCGACCGCATGCTGGACATGGGCTTTATCCGCGACGTGAAAGTCATTGTCGCCAAGATCGGCGCCGAACGTCAGACCTTGCTGTTCTCGGCCACCATGCCGGAAGCGGTGATGAGCCTAGCCAAGGGCATCCTGCGCAATTACGAGCGCATCGAAGTCACGCCGCAATCCACCACTGTGGAACGCATCGACCAGCGTGTGATGTTTGTCGCCCGCGAAGACAAACGCAAACTTCTTTCGGATCTGCTCAACGACAAGACCGTGACCCGCGCGCTGGTGTTCACGCGCACAAAACACGCCGCCAACCGCGTTGCCGAGCATTTGGCAAAGACCGGCGTCTCCTCCGACGCCATCCACGGCAACAAGTCGCAGAACGCCCGTCAGCGCAGCCTCGCCGCCTTCAAGTCCGGCAAGGCCCGCGTGCTGGTGGCCACCGACATCGCCGCCCGCGGCATCGACGTCGACGGCATCAGCCACGTCATCAACTTCGAACTGCCTGCCGACCCGGAGAGCTACGTGCACCGCATCGGCCGCACAGCGCGCGCCGGCAGCAGCGGTTCAGCGATCTCATTCTGCGACGCCGAAGAAGTCGCCGATCTACGCGCCATCGAGCGCGCGACGCGCCAGGTGATCACGGTTGACACCACCCATTCGTTCCACGCGGCCCACATCGCCACGCGCAGCGAGCGCAGCGGCGGCGAGCGGTCGAAGCCCCAAGGCCAGCGCCCGCAGGGACAGAAGCCGGGCGGCGGAAACAACCGCGGCCGCAACAATCGCGGCGGACGCGGCGGCAAGCCTTGGGACAATCGTTCCCAGGCGGCCTAACCCAGTATCTGTGCGTTCTGAATTTTCGGAACGCATGGCGGCAGGTTGAGATGGCGCGGCGCGAGCGATATGTGTGTAGCTCGCGCCGTTACTTTTTTTGACTGTTGCTTCCTAAGTGGAAGAGAGCAGCGCGACACCGCCCAGGCCGCCGTCGGTACAGATGCTGACGATGGCGAGACTGCCCGCCGGAAAACCCGCCAGTTCCTTCACCGCCTGGCTGAGAATGCGGGCCCCCGTGGCGCCAAAGGGATGGCCCAAAGCAACACTGCCGCCGTTAGGGTTCAAGCGCGGCCACGGGAACTTGCCCAGCTCCGCCAAGACGCCAACGCGCTCGCGCAGCCAGGTTTTGTCTTCCAGGGCGGCGATGTGACACAGCACTTGGGCCGAGAAGGCCTCGTGAATTTCCCACAAGGCGATGCTGTCCAGCGATAATCCGTGGCGCGCGAGCAGCCGCGGGATGGCAAAAGCCGGCGCCATCAACAGGCCGTCCTTCAGGATATCGACCCCGGCCAGTTCCCAATCCACCAGGCGCACGCGCGGCGTGCTGTCCGGCAAGCGTTTCAGCCCAGCTTCGTCGGCGAGCCAAATCGACGCTGCTCCGTCGGTCAGCGGTGACGAATTGCCGGCGGTCAGAGAGCCCTCGGGGCTCGGATCAAAAGACGGCTTCAGCTTGGCGAGCTTGGTGAGCGAGGTATCCGCGCGCGGAATGGTGTCCCTGGCCACGCCATCCACAGGCATCACCAGGCTGTCGAAGAAACCGCTGTCCCAGGCCGCCACCGCCCGCTGATGGCCGGACAGAGCCAGCTCATCTTTCGCGGTGCGCGAAATGTGCCAGCTCTTGGCCATGATCTCGGTGCCCTCGCCCATGGACAGACCGGTCGTGCGGTTGGTGATGCTGGGGATATGCAGCCGCACATCCTTCAGCGGCAGCTCGGCCAGCATTTCGGCGCGCTGGGCTAAGGACTTGCCCTGGAAGAATTTGCGCAGCCAGACCGAGAGCTTGCTGGCCAGGCCGATCTGGATGCCGCTCATGCTTTCCACGCCGCCGACCAGGGCGAGGCTGCCTGGCGTCTTGGCAACGGTTTCGGCGGCTGTAAACACGCCGACCATGCTGGTGGCACAGGCCATGACCACCGAGAACGATGGAATATAAGGCCCAACCCCCGCATCGAGGGCGATCTCGCGGGCAATATTGCTCCAATGCAGGTTCGGCGCGACCGTGCCCCAGACAATCAGGTCAGGCTTGTCCCCGGCCGTCAGTTTGGCGCACATGGCCTGCACGACAGGCACCGACAGCGCGATGGCGTCGCGCTTGGCCAGGGCGCCGTCGACTTTGGCGAAGGGCGTGCGCAGACCAGCGGCCAGCCACAATGGTTTTGAGGTCATGTTCATCTCCGTCCCTTGAGAGGCCGCAGTATAGCGGAGTTGACCGCGAATGCCGCTGGCCCGATACTCTGCGCCATCCAAGGGGTGCCCCTGACCTATTGTTTCAAGTTGGGGCTGAGAGACCGTAAGGTAAACCCTTAGAACCTGATCCGGGTGATACCGGCGTAGGGATGGACACAGCCCCGCTTGAAAAGCCAAGCCGCAGCGCCATCCTCATCCCGCGACTCCGGATCTCATATCGCTCTTTGAGAGGAGATCCCCATGAACGTCATCCCCCGCCCCGGTCAGATAAAAAATCAAGATATGAAGGACCTCAAGGTCACGACCGGTCCGCTGCCGGCATCGCGCAAAGTTTATGTTCCGGGCAGCGTGCATGGGGATATTCGCGTGGCGATGCGCGAGATCGATCTAGAATCGTCAGCGAAGGAGCCGCCGGTGGTGGTTTATGACCCCTCGGGTCCTTACACCGACCCCGCCGTGAACATCGACATCCGCATGGGACTGTCTCCCTTACGCACGCCCTGGATCAAAGCCCGCGGCGATGTCGAGGAAATCGAAGGCCGCGCCAAACGCCCGGAAGACGACGGCCTGAAAGCCGGCGAAGCGGTCAGCGTACAGGTTTTTGATCGCGCCGGCCGCAAGCCGTTGCGTGCCAAGAAGGGCGCCAACGTCAGCCAGATGCACTACGCCAAACAAGGCATCATCACGCCCGAGATGGAATACGTCGCCATCCGCGAAAACTTGGGCCGCCAACAGGCGTTGAAAGAAACCCGCGACGGCGAAAGCTTCGGCGCGGCGATGCCCGACTTTGTCACACCGGAGTTCGTGCGCGACGAAATCGCGCGCGGCCGCGCCATCATCCCGGCCAACATCAACCACCCCGAAGCTGAGCCGATGATCATCGGGCGCAACTTCTTGGTGAAGATCAACGCCAACATCGGCAATTCCGCGGTCACGTCGTCTGTCGCCGAAGAAGTCGACAAACTGGTGTGGTCGATTCGTTGGGGCAGCGACACCGTCATGGACCTGTCGACGGGCCGCAACATCCACACCATCCGCGAATGGATCATGCGCAATTCGCCGGTTCCCATCGGCACCGTGCCGATCTATCAGGCGCTGGAAAAGGTCAATGGCAAGGCCGAGGACCTGACCTGGGAAATTTTCCGCGACACGCTGATCGAACAAGCCGAGCAGGGCGTAGATTACTTCACCATCCATGCCGGCGTGCTGCTGCGCTATGTGCCGCTGACCGCGAAGCGCGTCACCGGCATCGTATCCCGCGGCGGCTCGATCATGGCCAAGTGGTGCCTGTCCCATCACAAGGAAAACTTCCTCTACACGCACTTCGAAGAGATTTGCGAAATCATGAAGGCCTACGACGTGTCCTTCTCGCTGGGTGACGGCCTGCGTCCCGGCTCCATCGCCGACGCTAACGACGCCGCCCAGTTCGGCGAGCTCGAAACCCTGGGCGAACTTACCAAGATCGCCTGGAAGCACGATGTGCAGGTGATGATCGAAGGCCCGGGCCATGTGCCCATGCACAAGATCAAGGAGAACATGGACAAGCAGTTGGCCGTCTGCGGCGAGGCCCCGTTCTATACGCTGGGACCGCTGACCACCGATATCGCGCCGGGCTATGACCACATCACCAGCGGCATCGGTGCGGCCATGATCGGCTGGTTCGGCACGGCGATGCTGTGTTACGTGACTCCCAAGGAACACCTCGGCCTGCCCGACCGCGACGACGTCAAGGTCGGCGTGGTCACCTACAAGATCGCCGCCCACGCCGCCGATCTCGCTAAAGGACACCCGGGCGCGCAACTGCGCGACAACGCCTTGTCCCGCGCGCGCTTCGATTTCCGCTGGCGGGACCAGTTCAATCTGAGTCTCGATCCCGAGACCGCCGAGGATTTTCACGACCAGACCCTGCCCGCCGAAGGCGCCAAGGTCGCGCACTTCTGCTCCATGTGCGGGCCCAAGTTCTGCTCGATGAAAATTTCGCAGGAAGTGCGCGACTACGCCGAGAAGGGCATGGCCGAAATGTCAGAAGCCTTCAAGGAAGCCGGCAGCGAGATTTACCACGAGACCAAGGTCGGCTAACGTCCAGTAACTTCGTCCGGTACCATCATCCGGAAACATCAGCGGACGGCGCGAGACACGCGCCGCACCACATACTTGGGGCGGCCGTGACGGACGCATATACAGAACAGCTTACCAAGGCCGTGCAGTACCAGCAGGCCGGCCAGTTCAATGAGGCCGAGGGCCTGTGTCGGGCCGTGCTGGCAGCCGTGCCCGATCATCTCGACGCCCTGCAGCTGCTGGCGGCCGGGCGCTTTGTGCGCGGCGATTTTGCGGGTGCGGCCACGGCGCTCGAGACGGCGCTGGCGCTCCATCCCGACAACTACGAACTCACCGTGCTGGCGGGCCACAGCCAGCGCAGCCTGGGCGCCATCGCGCCGGCGGCGGCGTTCTACGCCCAGGCGGTGGAGATTAGGCCGGCCTCGGCCGAGTCCCGCGTCATGCTGGGCTGGAGCCTGCGCGCCCTCGACCGGCGCGCCGAATCGATTGCGCAATATGAACAGGCCATCGCGATCAACCCCGAGCTGATCGAGGCCCACAACAATCTCGGCGTGCTCTATCACGACAACGGCGAACTGGAGCGCGCCATTCCCTTTTACCGCACAGTGCTCGCGCGCCAGCCCGACCATATCGAGGCGCGGCGCAACCTGGCTGCCGCCTTACGCGCCCTGGGCCGCATCGAAGAGGCCCTGGCCGAATTCGAGGCCTTACTGATCTACCAGCCCGACCACGCCTATGCAGCGCTGATGGTCATGCACAGCAGACGCGAGCTCTGCCGCTGGCAGGACTACGACGCCATGACCACGCGCGTGCGCGAGATTGCGACGACACAGCCTGGCGGCTTTTCGCCCTTTATCCTGTTCAATTGGGATGTGCCCGCGCCGCTGCTGTTGCAGGCCGCCGCGGCCTATGCCGCAAGATCTATCGCCGCAGCCGGCATGGTCGTGCCAGCGCAGCCCAGAACAACTGGCGGCAAAATCCGCCTGGGATATTTCTCCGCCGATTTCCGCGATCATGTTGTTGCTTCGGTGGTCGCCGAAGTTCTGGAACTGCACGACCGCAGCGCATTTGACGTCGTCGGCTATTCCTACGGCCCGGCCGATGACGGGCCGCAGAAACAGCGCATCGTTGCAGCCTGCACCGCCTTTCATGATATCCGCGCGATCTCCGACGAGACTGCGGCGGCAAAAATCCGCGCCGACGGCATCGATATCCTCGTTGACCTGACGGCCTTCACCGGCAACATCCGTCACGGGATACCGGTGCGCCGGCCGGCGCCGCTGCAAATAAATTGGCTGGGCTATCCCGGCACCAGTGGCTCGCCCGCGGTTGACCACCTCGTCACCGATCCCTTCACGGTGCCCGCCGATGCCGAAGCTTCCTACAGCGAAAAGCTCATCCGCCTGCCGGGCTCGTGCCAACCCCACGACCGCACGCGCAAGGTCGGCACCACCAAGTCACGCAGCGTCTATGGGCTGCCTGAACAGGCATTTGTGTTCTGCTCGTTCAATCACGTGCAGAAAATCACACGCGACATCTTCACCAGTTGGATGGCTATACTCTCCGCAGTCCCCGGCAGCGTGCTGTGGTTGCGCGCCGACCGCGACGAAGCCATGGCCAATCTGCGCAAAGAGGCTGCGGCCGCAGGCATCGCGCCGGAACGCCTGATTTTCGCGCCGCGCACACCTGACATGGCCGACCACTTGGCGCGCTACGGCGCCGCCGATCTGGCCCTTGATACCTTCCCCTACAACTCCCACACCACCGCCAACGATGCCCTGTGGCTCGGCTGCCCGCTGCTGACGCTGGCTGGCGAAACTTTCGCCGCGCGCGTGGCCGGCGGTATTTTACATGCGTTAGAGTTGCCCGAGCTGGTGACGGCGTCCCTTGCCGACTACCGCGCCAAGGCGGTGCAGCTCGCCACTGACAATACTTTGTTTGACTCTTTGCGGGCGCGTACCGCCGCAGCCCATACCGCCGCCCATTTCGATACGGCGCGGTTCGCACGCCATCTCGAGGCCGGCTACCGCGCCGCCTGGAATATCCGCGCCGGCGGCGGCGAATCGCGGCATATTACGATCACGGCACAAGGCGAGGCCGTTCTATAACCCTGGCGAGGGCCTTTGACACTCAAACGCTTCAAGATCGCCAAGGTAATTCTTATCGTGCTGGTGGCGGTGCTGGTGTTGCCGGCGCTGCTGGTGCTTTTGTACCGTGTCGTGCCGCCGCCTTTCACGCCGCTGATGCTGATCCGCGGCCGCCCGGTCAACTACGACTGGGTGCCCATGCGCCAGATCGCGCCGGTCCTCGCGCGCTCGGTGCTAACGGTTGAAGATGAAACTTTCTGCAGCCACCACGGCTTCGACGCCACGGCCTTGCAAAAAGCCCTCGACCAATACCTCGACGATGACGACCGCGAGACCTTGCGCGGCGGCAGTACCATTTCCCAGCAGACGGCAAAGAATGTTTTCCTCTGGCCCGACCGCACCTGGCTGCGCAAAGGACTTGAGACCTGGATGACCGTCTATATCGAAGCGCTGTGGTCCAAGGCGCGCATCATGGAGATCTATCTGAACGTGGTGGAGTGGGCACCCGGCGTGTACGGTGCTGAAGCAGCTGCACGTCACCACTTCAAGAAAAGCGCCGCCACGCTGTCAGCACAGGAAGCCGCCCTGCTGGCGGCGGTGTTGCCCAATCCGCGCAAATGGAATGCCTCCAATCCGGGGCCCTACGTCCGTGGACGCAGCGAAAACCTGCAAGGGCGCGCGGCCCGCGTCGGGGCGTTGGCGGGCTGCTTGAAGTCCTAGGTTTTAAAATCGATCGGCACATGCGCCACAGGTGCGGCCTTCTTCTTGGCGCGTTCTTCCTTCACCAATACCGCGTCCTGGGGCGAAGCCGCTTCGATCATCGTGGTCAAGGACCACACCATCGTGCGCGACCTTTTGGAGCGCGTCGGACGTCACGTGGCACCTCTGCTGGGAGTATTGGGCCGTTCCGTAAGCTGGCCGCAGCGCGTCATAGTGCTAGACCACAATGGCCGTCGCTTCATTCTCAAGGACACGCATGATCGACAAGGCCGCCATATGCGAAGTCTTGGGATTGTCGGGCGACGGATTGGCGTGGATTTTGAGATCCAGCGTGCCAAAAGCACCCTCGGCCTGCAGATGATGCACGTTCTGTGTCACCGCCGGATCGGCCACCAGCATCACCGTTGTCGCCTCGAAGCCGAGCCCGGCCAGGGCGGCCGTCGCCGCGACGTTGGCATTCTTGGGGAAGGTCAGCGCCGCCTCGCGGGCATTGCCAGAGAAAATCACCGTGCGCTGGGTGATGTTGGCGAGATCGTGGGTCTTCTCGGCCGGCGTGCCCGACCAGGCCTTGGGCGGCTTGGACGACTGCAGCGTGACTTTCGTCAGGCCCGCAAGCTTGCCCGCCGACAGGGCATCGACGCCGGGCAGAGCGCCGGCGACGAGGCGCACCTTGGCGGTGGACCGCGCCGCCGCGGCGCTCACCTTCTTCCACAGGGTTTCATCCGCCAGGCTGCCCGTGGAGACGAGCACCAGGTCGATACCGGCCTCAAGCACCGGCGCGGCGTAGGCCTCTACGGCGCTATGACCTGCGCACTCGACAACGAGATCGGGCTTGAAGGCCAGCAGCGCCGGTAGTGTTTGCACAACGGGGTGTTCTCCGACCGAGGTCGTGTCCGTGGGCAATCCGAGGGCGCCGACGATATTGAGGGTGGGGTGAGAGGCGCAGAATTGACTGACGAGCTTGGCGATGGCGCCGTTGCCGATAAGAGCGATCTTCACGCGAATATCCTTGGCCAACACAAAAGGGGCTTGGTCATAGCGGGCTCAGGCGGCGGCAGCAAGCCGGCGTTCGATCTGCTTTAGGCGGTCTGCACCCCAGAAGGGTTCGCCATCCAGAATCATATAAGGTGCCCCGTTCATGCCGACGGCCCTGGCTTCTTCCACGGCTTTGATCACCGCACGCTTTGCGCCCATGTCCTTTCCTGCGGCGTCGATCACCGCCGGCGTCACGCCCAGCAACCCGGCGCAGGCGATGGCGATTTCCGCGGCGGTGGCGACACTTTGGCCGCGCCCGAACACGGCCATAGAGATGTCCCGCGCGAAGGCGTGGCTGAGCGCTTCGTCTTGGGCCTTCAGCATAAAAAAGTATACCGCGCCAGTTTGACGTCGGGCGGAAACGGATCGGGAAAGGTGCAGGGCAGATCGGCGAAGGCGCAGCTGCGCGGAAAATCGACCTTCAGATAATTGAACTTGGCCGGAATCATCGGCGGCGGCGTGATACCTTGAGCCTGGAAAAGATGTCCAAGGGACACCGCGATCCAATCAACCTCACGGCCATAGCGCGCGGCGAGATCGTCGATCTTGTGGATGGCGATGTAGGAAAAGGTCGATGTGAAATCGAAGAAGAAACGGATCGGGTCGGCCATCGGTATCCTCCCTCTATCCTTTAGGCGATAGCCGAAATCGCCCTCTCTGCCATGACTCCGATAAGATGGGCGCGGTATTCGGCGGTCGCATGAATGTCGGCGTTCAGATCGTCGGCGGGAATGCGAATATTCCGTATGGCCGCTATTGAGAAATTTTGGCTAAGGGCCCCCTCCATCTCTGGCACACGGAAAACACCCGGGCCCGCACCGGTGACGGCGACACGGATGCCGGACGCGGTCTCGGCAATCATCACGCCGACGATGGCGTAGCGCGAAGCCGGGTTCCTAAACTTGGCGTAGGCCGCGCGGCGGGGGATCGGAAACGAGACCTTCACCACCAGCTCGCCCGGCGCGAGGGCGGTTTCGAACATGCCGGTGAAAAAATCCTCGCCACTGAGTTCCCGTGTGGACGTATGGACCGTCGCGCCCAGGGCAACTACAGCGCCCGGATAATCGGCAGCGGGATCGTTGTTGGCGATGGAGCCCCCTAAGGTGCCGCGGTTGCGCACCTGGGGGTCGCCGATATGGGCCGCGAGATCAGCCAGCCCCGGGATCGCCTTGGCAACCTCCGGCGATGCCGCCACTTCGGCATGGGTCATGCCCGCGCCGATGATGACGGCCTCTTGTGTGACGCTAATACCCTTGAGTTCAGTCAGCGTGCCCAGGTCGATCACCACCGAGGGCTGACGCAGGCGCTGCTTCAAGGTGGGGATCAGGGTCTGTCCGCCGGCGAGAAAGGCCGCATCATCGGCTTTCTCGAAGGCCGCAGCCGCGTCGGCCACGCTTTTGGCGCGCTGATAATCGAAGGCATACATGCTCAGCCCTCCACCTTCGCACCCATGGCTTTGGCACCCGCGGCGATGGAGGCCACGATGCCGGCATAGCCGGTACAGCGGCACATGTTGCCTTCAAGCTCGCTGCGAATAATCTCCTCGGTCAGCGGCTTGTTCTTGTTGCGCTCTACCAGGGCCAGGGCACTCATCACCATACCGGGCGTGCAGAAGCCGCATTGCAGACCGTGATGTTCGCGAAACGCCGCCTGCATGGGATGCAAGACGCCATCGGGGGCGACACCTTCGATGGTCGTCACACTGCGCCCCTCGGCCTGGACGGCCAGCATGGTGCAGGCTTTCACCGAGAGGCCGTCGAGATGAACCGTGCAGGCGCCGCACTGGCTGGTATCGCAGCCCACGTGGGTTCCCGTCAGACGCAGTTTTTCCCGCAGCACCTCGACCAACAGCGTGCGCGGCTCGACGGAAACCGTCATCGCCCGGCCGTTCACCGTGAGCGCAACATCAATCATGGCGTTACCTCGCCGACCGCGAGTTTGCTGAAGCTGGCGAAAAACTCATCGGCGAGTTTCTTGGCGGTGGAATCGATCAGCCGCGCGCCAATTTGCGCCAGCTTGCCGCCGACCGCCGCATCGACGTCATAGCTGAGCAGCGTGCCGTCCGGAACGTCGGAAAGTCGCACCTTGGCGCCGCCTTTGGCGAAGCCGGCAACGCCGCCCTTACCTTCGCCGCGAATGGAGTAGCCGTTGGGCGGATCAAGATCGGACAAGGTCACCACACCTTTGAAGGAGGCCTTGACCGGGCCGACCTTGGCCGTCACCACGGCTTCAATCTCGGTATCGGAAAGTTTGCTCATGCTGTCGCATCCGGGAATTGCAGCCTTGAGAACGGCGATGTCGTTCAGCGCCGCCCACACTTGCGTGCGGGGCGCGGGAATCGTGTATTCGCCCTTCATCTCCATATCGCGTGTCCTTCGGCATAACTATACAGGCAACGGGTTTGCCCCGCCCGCGCGGAAATTGCAACCGAGCGCAGGCGATTTATCTAGCGGCCCCCTATTTATCGGCGCGGCCTTTGCGGATGGCGGCGCGGCCGAACTTGGCGCGAACGGCGTCCATGGCCCGCTCGACCTGTGCGTGACGCGGCGCATCGCTGTCCGCGGCGACGCCAAAAAGGTCCGGCTGATCGGCCTTATCAGCGTCGGTCAGGCCGTCGACGCCGACGCCAATCAGCCTGAAGGGCGCACTGGCGGCTTCCTTCAGCAGCATGGGTTCGGCCGTGCGGAATATGACCTCGGCCAGTTGTGTGGGCGAAGCGATCTTGTGGTTGCGGGTCTTGGTCTTGAACCGCGCGGTCTTGAGCTTGAGAGAAACCGTACCGCCGGCAAGGCCATGAGACTTCAGCCGTTCGGCCACGCGTTCACACAGCGGCCACAGGCGCCGGCGCAATTCGGCCATGTCGGAAACGTCGGTTTCGAAGGTGGTTTCCGCCGAGATACTTTTGGCCTCGCGGTCGATATTCACGCGCCGGTGGTCGATGCCGCGAGCCAGACGCGCGAGATATTCGCCGGTATCGCCGTAACGCGACCCCAACTCCCGCTCAGGACAGCGCTGCAAATCACCGATGGTGAACAATCCATCCACCTTCAGCCGGTCGGCCATCGACGGACCGACACCCGGCAGGCGTGCAATCGGCAGGTCATGGAGGATCTGTACGGCGTCGCTCTGTCCGATCACCGTAAAGCCGCGAGGCTTGTTGAAGTCCGAAGCCATCTTGGCGAGGAACTTGTTGTAACTGAGGCCGATGGACACGGTGATACGAACCTGACGTTCGATCTCGCGGGCGATATGCGCGAGCGTCGCCGCCGGCGAGCGATTGAATAGCGTCGCTGTCCCGCCCAGATCGAGGAAGGCTTCATCGAGCGACAAAGGCTCCACCAGCGGCGTCGCGGTGTCGAAGATCCTGTGCACCTCGCGGCTCACACCTTTGTACTTGGCCATGTCGGGCCGGATGACCACCGCCTGGGGGCAAAGCTTCAGGGCCTTGTACATCGGCATGGCCGAGCGCGGACCATAGGGCCGGGCGATATAGCAGGCGGTCGAAACCACGCCGCGCTTGCCGCCGCCGATCAGCACCGGTTTGTCGGCCAGTGCCGGGTTGTCGCGCTTTTCGATGGTGGCGTAGAAGGCGTCGCAGTCGATATGGGCCATGGACAGGCGGCCCAACTCGGGATGTTGCACCATGCGGTCGGAACCGCAGCGCGCACAAGCGGGCGCCGCGGCGGTATATTCGCCAAGGCAATCGCGGCACAGGCTGGTCGTGGCCTCGCTGGGATGCATAAGGGTCATACGGCAAGTTTATGCTGGATGCGTTGACTTCGGGGCTGGAAAAGTTCAAGTCAGAGCCCGAACAGAACAAGGTAAATGGTGTGAGCAATCAATCCCGCGGCCCGACACGCTGGAACATGCCCGACCGGCCGCGCAGCAAGAACTATGCACACCTGCGGCGCACCTACGGCTTCATGCGACCCTATGTGCGCCAGCTGGCGATTTTCGTCGTCGCTTTGGCCATCACATCGGCCGCGACCCTGAGCATCGGCACCGGCCTCAAATTTGTCATCGACCGCGGCCTGTCCGGGGGCAACGCCGCCATGCTCGATCAGGGCCTGGGCATTCTTATAGGCATCGTGCTGATCATCGCCGTCGGCACGTTCGTGCGCTTTTATTACATCTCCTGGATCGGCGAGCGTGTGGTCGCCGACATCCGCAAGGCGGTGTTCAACCACATCCTCAAACTCAGCCCCGGTTTTTACGAGACCACCAAGACCGGCGAAATCCTCTCGCGCCTGACCACCGATACGTCGCTCCTGCAGCAGGTCATCGGCTCGTCGCTGTCCATTGCCTTGAGGAACGGCTTCGCGCTGGTGGGCGGCGTGATCATGCTGGTGATCACCAACGCCAAGCTCACCGGCCTTGTGGCCCTGGTGGTGCCGTTGGTGATCGTTCCGATCATTCTTTACGGCCGCAAGGTGCGCAAACTGTCACGCGAAAGCCAGGACCGTGTCGCCGACGTCGGCTCCTATGCCGAGGAGAATTTGAACGCCATCCGCACCGTGCAGGCCTTTGTGCACGAGGACATCGACCGCGCCTATTTCAGCCGCAACGTCGAAGGTGCTTTCACCACCGCCATGCGGCGCATCTTCGCCCGCGCCATGCTGGGCGCGGTTGTCATCATGCTAATCTTCACGGCGATTTCGGCTGTGGTGTGGGCCGGCGGGCGCGACGTCATCACCGGCGAGATCACCCCCGGTGCGCTGTCTGCCTTCATCTTCTATGCCATCATGGTGGCTGCGTCGGTAGGCGCTATGACCGAAGTCATGGGCGACCTGCAGCGCGCGGCGGGCGCCACCGAACGCCTCATCGAATTGTTGGAGATGCAGCCCGATATCATGCCGCCGGCCAATCCCCAGCCCATGCCGGCACCGGCGCGGGGCGCTGTCAGATTCGAGGATGTCACCTTCCACTATCCGTCCCGACCGGGCACTGCGGCGCTCAAAAAGCTGACGCTCGACGTCAAACCCGGCGAACACGTGGCTTTGGTGGGCCCCTCCGGCGCCGGCAAGACCACCGTGTTCCAGTTGCTGCTGCGCTTTTACGATCCCCAGTCGGGCACGGTGCGCATCGACGGGATGGATTTGAAGGCCGTCGATCCGCGCGACGCCCGCGCGCGCATTGGCCTCGTGTCTCAGGACCCGGTGATCTTCGCCGCCGATGCCATGGAAAACATCCGCTACGGCCGTCCAGGCGCCAGCGACACCGAAGTGCTGGCAGCGGCCGATGCAGCGGCCGCGACCGAATTCATCACCAAGCTGCCCGACGGCATGAAAAGTTTTCTCGGCGAGCGCGGCGTGAGATTGTCCGGCGGCCAGAAACAACGCATTGCCATCGCCCGCGCCATTCTGCGCGATCCGGCCTTGCTGCTGCTCGATGAAGCCACCAGCGCGCTCGACGCCGAGAACGAGCGCCTGGTGCAGACCGCTCTGGAACGCCTCATGGTCGGGCGCACTACGATGGTCATCGCCCATCGCCTGGCAACCGTGGTCAATGCGGATCGCATCGTGGTCATCGATGACGGTCAGTTGATTGCCACGGGCCGCCACGACGAACTGCTGCTCAGCAATCCGTTCTATGCCCGCGTCGCCGCGCTGCAGTTCTCGGCCGACAGCGGCGTGACCGAAGCGGCGGCGCAGTAATCAGTCCCAGTCCTTGGCGCTGACACGCCGCTTGCTTTTCACCACGCCGCGTTTGGTCTTGGTGTCGGCGCGTTCGCGGCGTGCCGATTTGCTGGGCTTGGTCTGGACGCGTTTTTTCTGCACGACGGTTGCCTGACGGATCAGCTCCACGAGGCGGGCGATGGCGTCCTTCCTATTCATCTCCTGCGTGCGGTGCTGATTGGCGGTCAGCACAATCTCGCCCTCGGAGGTCACACGCCGGCCGGCCAGATTCATCAACCTGACGGCAACCGCATTGGGCAACGACTTCGAGCGCCGCGCGTCGAAGCGCAGCTGTACGGCCGTTGCCACCTTGTTGACGTTCTGGCCGCCGGGCCCGCTGGACCGGATGAAGCTGAGCTCGATCTCGGCTTCGTCGAGGTTCAGAGTTGGGGTGACGGGGATGAAGGGGGGCATAAATTGATCTTGCGGAAAGGCTGCGGGGACTTAGTTTAGCAAAATCCGGCGTTTGAGCATAACGGCCCCACATGAATTCCGAACCCACCATGATCGCGCCCGAGATGGGCTTTACCGAGCTGGCGGAGAACTTCGCCTTGTTCGATGAGTGGGACGACCGCTACAGCTATCTGATCGACCTGGGCCGCAAACTGCCGCCCTTCCCCAAAGAGCTGCAGACCGAAGCCAACAAGGTGCGGGGCTGCATGAGCCAGGTGTGGATGGTGCCCGGCCACCCAACCGGCGAGCCCGGCAAATTCGCCTTCGCTGCCGACAGCGACGCGGTGATCGTCAAAGGCTTGATCGCGGTGCTCGGGATTTTGTTTTCGGGCCAAACTCCCGAAGCCATCGGCAAGATCGACGTCGATGAATCTTTCCGCACACTGGGCCTCGACCAGCACATCAGCCCAAGCCGCAGGAACGGCCTGTTCTCGATGGTGGAGAAGATCAAGAGTTACGCGGTCAGGAACTAAGCAAACAGCTTTCTATCGAGCTTCTTGATGAAGCTCCAGGGGTCGGCGTCGGGTTTGCCGAAGAGGAAGCCCTGGACGTATTCGACGCCGCAGTCGCGCACGAATTCCAGGCCTTCTTTGCTGTCGACCATCTCGGCGATGGTTTCGACGTCCATGGTTTTGCACAGCGTGGTCAGCGCGCGCAGGAAGGCGCGGCCCTTGGGCGCGGTCTGGGCATTCTTGACGGCACTGCCGTCGAGTTTCACGACGTCGACCTCCAGGACACTTAGATACTGGAAGCTGGCCGCGCCGGCGCCGAAGTCGTCCAGGCAGACGTGGAAGCCTTTTTTGCGCAGGCCTTGGACAAAATTGTTGGCCTGCGTGAGGTCGGCGACGCGGGCGGATTCGGTGATCTCGAAGAACAGGAAGTTGCGCAGCCACGTGTCGGCATCCAGCATGGCATGGAGCGCGTTGTTGTACTGGTCGTTGCCCACCGAGTTGCCGGAAATGTTGACGGCGATCGACACCTTGTCGGAGCGGTTCTTGCGCAGCCAGTCGACGCATTTGCGCGCCATGGCGATATCGAACTCGGGGATCAGACCGGTCTCTTCGGCGAAGGTGATGTACTTGTAGGGCGATTCCTCAAAGTTGCCGTTAAAGCGCACCAGCGCTTCGTAGTGATGTACCGAGCCGATGCGCGCATCGAGGATCGGATGGAAGGCAATCTGGAAATCGTTAGCCGAGGTCAGGCTGCGGAAGTTGTTCAAGGACTGCACGGCTTCCTTGACCAGATTATCCATGTTGGCGGCGATGTCCTTGACGTTGAACTTGTCGCCAACCTGCTCCTTGAAATGATTGATGGTGTAAACGAGGCCCTTGGCGAGGTCGCCTTCGTTGACGCCCGCCATATCCATCTCGACGGTGGCGACCTGGACTTCGACGCCCTTGCCCTTGGGGTCGAATGCTTTGGTCGCTTCGGCCAGTTTGGCTTCGAGGGCTGCCACGTCGAGGCCGGCTTCGTGCACGATACCGAACTTGCCGTCGCCCACTTCACCGGCCGAATCCCCGCCCAGCGAATTCGCACGCAGCGTGGTGCCCACGGTATTGAGCAGGACTTCGCGTTCGTCTTCGCTCAATGTGTCGTAGAACGCCTGGAAGCCCGGCAAGTTGACCAAGGTCAACTCGGCGTTGTTGTCCTTGAGCTTCTGGACCGCCATCTCGGAGAACGAATCACCCGAGAGCAGGCCGGTGGACTTGTCGCGCTCGACACCCTCTTCTGTATTGCCCTTCGCATCGAGGTGGGCCTGGGTACGCAGGGCGAGGAAATAGTGGTCTTTGAGGTCGGGCAGCATGTAGCCGGCGAAGGCGATCGGCGGCGTCAGACCGCGCTCGCCCTGCAGGCGGATGGTGACGTTGTCGATGCGGCCTTTTTTGGAGGTCATGAAGAGAAGCTGATCGACCAGCACGCGGTCTTTCGGCGACACCATGTCCATGAAATTTTTGCCGATCACGGCCTCGGGGCCCACGCCCAGCAGCGCCTTTGTGGCGCCGACGGCAAACAGCACGCGCTTGGAGGTATCAAGCTCGACAAGCATGTCGGCCCAACAAAAAGCAAAGGCGACAAACCGGTCGCGGGCGGAAGTCGGCGTATTCATGATTAAATCTTGTACGTCCCCAGAAATCCGTATGGCCCAGAGAGCCGTAGGGCTTGTAGCAAACTCAGCCTGCGGTGCCCAGCGGAAGTGTGCCACGTGGCTTAAAGGCACCGACCCCCGGCTAGGACGAACGATATTCCGCCAGGCGCCTGTTAAGCCATAGTTTTCTACTGCCGATGCACAAACCGCGACTATGTCAGGAGTCGCGGTTGAAACGGGGCGGTCGCACGGCTAAACAGGTGTCCCGTAAGGTCGAGTACCGCAAGGTCCAGCACCGGCCCCACACCGCGAAATGCGGGCCACAGGTAGGATTGTTCATGCTCAAGCAACGTTTGACACTGGCAACGGCGGTACTCGCCGTTGCGGCTCTCGGCACGGCCTTTGCGCCGGTCATGCCAGCTGCGGCGCAAACCACGCCCGCGGCGCGCAGCGTCGGGGTTGCCCGCCTGACCATCCTCGTCAGCGATATCGACAAGTCTGTGGATTTCTACCAGCGCGTCGGCCTGATCAAGGCTTCCGATATGCCCAGCACGGACGCCGACCAGGGCGGTGTCTTCGGCGCGGCCGATTTGCCGCTGACTGCCGACTCCAAGCGCGGCCGCCTGGTCATCATGCAAAACGGCGACGGCAAAGGATCGCTCGCGCTTCTGTCCTACGACAAGCCGCCGCTGCCCAGCGCCCGCGGCAATCTTGTCGGCCTCGGCTTGGGTGACGTCATCGTTGGCGTCGAAGTGCCCGACATCCAGGTGGCCTACGGCCGCTTGGGCCAGATCGGCACGCGCTTCCAACGCACCGTTGTGCGCTTCAGCCAACCGGATTCCAACGGCGCCATGCAGAATGGCCAGCACTTCCTGGCCTATGACCCCGATGGGCACATGGTGGAAGTCAGTCAGATGGATCGGCGTTAGAAGTTACTTTCCTAAGACGACGCCTTCGCGTCACTTTCCTAAGACGACGCCTTCGCGTCACTTTCCTAAGACGACGCCTTCGCGTCACTTTCCTAAGACGACGCCTTCGCGTCACTTTCCTAAGACGACGCCTTCGCGTCGGGGATCGGCACCCCCGACCAAGCCGTCTTTGGTCATGCGAATGGCGTGGATGCCGCTGGCGAATTCACCCACGCGCACACTATGACCCAGCGCTTCCAGCGCCGCCTGAGCGGGCTTAAGCCCCTCTTCGATGGTCACGCCACCGAAGGAAAATAATGCGCCCGGCGCCGCCGCCGCATCGGCCGGCGACAGATTCCAGTCGATCATGCCAACGAGCGTTTTCACCACCAGCCCGACGATGGCCGCCCCCAGGGGCGAGCCCAGGGCCATCTCAAATTTGCCGTCCTTATTGAACACCAGTGTCGGCGACATGGAACTGCGCGGGCGCTTGCCGCCCTCGACGCGGTTGGCCACAGTCTTATTGGCGGCGACATCTTGATAGGAAAAATCCGTCAGCTGATTGTTGAGGATGAAACCGTCGACCATTAGCCGCGACCCAAACTGCGCCTCGACCGAGGTGGTCATGGCCAGCGCATTGCCTTGGGCATCCACGATCGAGAAATGGCTGGTGGACGGCAGTTCGGGGCTGGGCGAGGTCACGAGATTAAGCGCACCCTTGACCGGCAGCTTGCCGGCTTCGGGCTCGGCGATGCGGTGATCGGTGGACACCAGCGCCGCGCGTTCCTTCAGATACGTGGGCGCGATCAACGCCTCAGTCGGCACCTGGATTTTATCGGGATCGGCGACGTAAACGGCGCGATCCGCGAAAGCCAGCCGTCCGGCTTCGATCAGCAGATGTTCGGCGGTGGGCGAATGGGCGCCCAGAGCATGCAGGTCGAACGTCTCGAGGATACCGAGCGTCTGAATCACGCCGATACCGCCCGACGACGGCGGGCCCATGCCGCAGATTTTATAGGTCCGGTACAGACCGCAGACCGGCGGACGCTCGATGGCCTTATAGGTCTTCAAGTCTTCCAGCGTCATGTCGGCGGGATTGTTGGTGGCCGTGGTCACCGTGCGTACGATGTCGGCGGCGATTGCGCCGGTGTAGAAAGCATCCGCGCCGTTGGCTACGATGGCGCGCAGCACCTTGGCGAATTCCGGATTCTTCAGGATCGTGCCGACGGCTTTGGGCTTGCCGTCGGCATCGTAATAATAAGCGCGTGCCGCCGGATTTTTCTGGAAGGCGGAATCGTCCGCCAGCAGTTCGTTCATGCGCGGCGAGATCGCAAAGCCATTGTCGGCGATGGCGATGGCCGGCTCGAACACCTTCGCCCAAGGCAGATTGCCGTGCTGTTTGTGCAAAAGCTCCATCAGCCGCACGACGCCCGGTACGCCGACCGACTTACCGCCGACCATGGCCTGCATGCGGCCCATGGGCTTGCCGTCCTTGGTGAGGAAACGGTTTTCCTCGGCCGCCGCCGGCGACGTCTCGCGGCCGTCGTAGCTGGACACCTTGCCGGCCTTGGCATCCCAATAGAGCGCAAAGGCGCCGCCGCCTACGCCCGATGATTGGGGCTCGACCATGTTGAGCACCAGCTGGACCGCGATGGCTGCGTCGGCAGCGCTGCCGCCGGCGGCGAGAACATCGATACCCGCTTTGGCGGCCAGCGGATTGGCGGCGACCACCATGTAGGATTTCGCCGTACCGCCTTTTGCCGCCGTGCGCCCCGTCGCCGCTTCGGGGATCGCTTCGGCTTGCGCGAATACCGGGGTGATGGGTGCCGCCGTCAGCGACAGAGCGACGGCAACTGAGAGCAAACGTTTAAACTGATACGTGATCATGCAACCGGTTTAACACACCGGCGAAGGCCATGGCATGCGGTTTCGCCACGGGCCCGTGGTGTTAAACGATTCGGAGAAAATTATTCCCGCCTTTTAGTCCCGCCAATGATGGCATGCAACCTCGTGGCCTGGCCCCGCCGATTCCAACGGCGGCACCACATCGGCGCAAACTTGCGTCGCCTTGGGACAACGCGTGCGAAAGACACAGCCCGACGGCGGATTGAGCGGCGATGGCAGATCGACGCCGACCGCCACCCGTGGCTTGGCCCGCTCCTTATCCGGGTCTGGGATCGGCACCGCCGTCATCAAGGCCTGGGTATAGGGATGACGCGCGGCCTTGAACAATGCATCCCGGTCGGCGATTTCCATCACCCGCCCCAGGTACAAGACCATGACGCGGTGACTGATATGGCGCACCACCGACAGATCGTGGCTGATGAACAGCATCGCGAGCCCATAGGCCTGCTGCAGGTCCATCAGCAGATTGATCACCTGGGCACGGATCGAGACATCGAGCGCGCTCACCGGCTCGTCGCAGACGACCAGCTTCGGGCCAAGAATCATCGCCCGCGCAATGCCGATACGCTGGCATTGACCGCCGGAGAATTCGTGGGGGTAACGGTTGACCATACCCGGCAGCAGGCCGACCTGGGCCATCATCTCCTGCACGCCGGCTTTGATCGCGGCACCAGACATGCCGCTGTGAAAGTTTCTGACCGGTTCGGCGATGATATCGCCCGCGGTCATGCGGGGATCGAGACTGGCCAAGGGATCCTGAAAAATGATCTGCATATCCTGGCGGCGGGCTTTCAGTTCCTTTTTATCGAGCGCGGTAAGATCGCCGCCCAGCCAGGCGACGCTGCCGGCGGTCACTGGCAACAGCTGCAGTACGGCGCGGCCCAGCGTTGACTTGCCGCAGCCGGACTCGCCGACGATGCCCAGCGTTTCACCGGCCGCCAGATCAAAACTCACGCCATCGACGGCCTTCAACGGAACGTAGTCGGCGAACAGCAGTCCGCCGCTGCGCACCTGGAAGTGCACTTTCAAATCGCGCACGGCGAGCAAGGGCGCGCTCATGCCGCACCTTGCACAAGGGCATCGAGATGGCAGGCTTTCAAACCGCCGCTCACGCCCGGCGTTAATACCGGCCGCTCAACGCGGCAGCGGTCCATCACATAGGGACAGCGCGGATGATAGGAGCAGCCGCTGGGCAGGTTCTGCAAATTCGGTGGCTGGCCGGGGATGGTCACGAGCGTCGCCGTCGCCGGATCATCAAGCCGCGGCGTGCAGGCCAGCAGGCCTTGGGTATAGGGATGCTGCGGCGCGCGGAAGATTTGATGCACCTCGCCGATCTCCACCAGACGCCCGCCGTACATGACAGCGACGCGGTCGGCGAGGCCCGCGACGACGCCAAGATCATGGGTGATCAGCACCACCGCTGTATCGAGTTCGTCTTTGGCGCGGCGGATGAGATCGAGAATCTGCGCCTGGACCGTTACATCGAGCGCCGTGGTCGGTTCATCGGCGATGATCAGCGCTGGCCCGCACAACAGCGCCATAGCGACCATCACACGCTGCCGCAGACCGCCCGACAATTCGTGCGGATACATATCAAAGCGCCGCTCGGCCTCGGGGATCTGCACACGCTTGAGCATGGCAACGGCTTCGTTGCGCGCGGTGGTTTTATCCACGCCGCGATGGCGGATCAGCACTTCGGTCAGCTGGCGGCCGACTTTCATATGCGGCGTTAAGGACGTCATCGGGTCCTGGAACACCATCGTCAGGGCGTTGCCGCGCAGTTCATTGAGCGCGCGTTCGCCGGCGGTCAGCAGATTGACGCCGCCATAGATCGCCTCGCCGCTGACGCTGCCATTGCGCGCGAGCAGACCCATCACCGCAAGAAAGGTTTGGCTTTTGCCCGATCCCGACTCGCCGACGATACCGAGGCATTCGCCCTTGCCGATGCTGAGCGACAAATCGCTGACGGCGGCTACTTCGCCGTCATTAGTGGCAAAGCGCACGATGAGGTTTTTGATATCGAGAACCGGCGCGTTCATCACCGGTCTTTCGGATCGAGGGCGTCGCGCAGACCGTCGCCGAGGAAGTTGAAGCAAAACAGCGTTACGGTCATGAAGGCTGCCGGAATGATCAGCGTGCGCGGGCTGACCTCGAGTTCGGCGGCGCCATCATTGATCAGCATGCCCCAGCTGGTCATGGGCTCCTGAATGCCAAGGCCCAGGAAACTCAGAAAACTCTCCAGCAGAATCACCTGCGGGATCGTCAGGGTGACGTAGACCATGACCACGCCCAGCACATTGGGCACGATGTGACGGATGATGATCCAGGTGGTCGAGCCGCCCGAGGCCCGCGCGGCTTCGATGAACTCCTTGTTGCGCAACGTCAGCGTCTGGCCGCGCACGATGCGCGCCATGGTCAGCCATTCGACCGCGCCGATGGCCAGGAACATCAGGATGAAGTTTCGCCCGAAGACCACCATCAGAATAATCACGAAGAAGGTCAGCGGCACCGAATACATCAGATCGACAAAGCGCATCAGGTATTGGTCGGTTCGCCCGCCGACGAAGCCGGCGATGGCGCCGACGGTGACGCCGATGAATAGGGCGACCGTGGTAGCGAGGATCCCCACCATCAGCGAGATACGCCCACCGAACAGCGTGCGGGCCAGCAGGTCGCGGCCCAGCGAGTCGGTGCCGAAGTAGTGGCGCGTTGCCATATCGGGCGGCAACGCCTCTACATGGCGCCAGTCGATCTCGTCATAGGTCCAGGGCAGCAGATAGGGCCCGACCACCGAGACAAGGGCGATCAGCACCAGGATGACGAGGCCGGTGACAGCCGCGTGGTTGGCCATAAGGCGCCGCCACGCATCCTGCCAGAGGCTGCGGCCTTCTGTGGTTGCAGCGGCATCGAGGGCCGCGCCGTGGGGCGAGGCGAGGTTAGCGCTCATAACGCACCTTGGGATCGAGCAGGCCGTAGAGCAGGTCCACCGCCAGATTCATAGCAATGACCAATGCAGCGCTGAGGATGGTGACGCCCATCACCAACGTGTAATCGCGGTTCAGGGCCCCTTGCACGAAGTAACGGCCGATGCCGGGAATCTGGAAAATGGTCTCGACCACCATGGAGCCCGTCAGCAGGAAAGCCGTCGCCGGACCCAGAAAGGTCACCACCGGCACCAGCGCCGACTTGAGCGCATGGCGGAGCACGACGGTATGAAACGGCAATCCCTTGGCGCGCGCGGTGCGCACATAGTTGGCGCGCATGGCCTCGATCATGCTGCCGCGCGTGATACGCACGAGATAGGCGATATAGGGTAGCGCGAGACAAAACACCGGCAGGATGCGGTTGGCGAAGGCGCCGTCGTCCCAGCCGCCCGCCGGCAGATGCACGAAGCTGTCCTTCAGCCAGACGCCGAACACCAGGATCAACACATGTCCCATGACGAAGTTGGGGATGACGATGCCGGTCATGGCCGCCGCCGAAACGATGTAGTCGCGCCGCGTGTTCTGGGCCAGGGCCGCAACGATGCCTAGCGGCACCCCGATCACGATGGCCAGCACCAGGGCGGCAAAGCCGTTCTGCAGACTGACGGGGAAACCCTGAGCAATTAGCGTGGTGACGGTGAAGTCGCGATACTTGAACGACGGCCCGAAATCGCCGTGCAGCAGGCTGATCAGGTAGTCGACGTATTGTTTCCACAAGGGATCGTCGAGGTGATAGCGCGCCCTGAGGTTGACGAGAATCTCCGCCGGGATCGGCGCCTCGCCGTCAAAGGGCCCGCCCGGCGTCAGGCGCATCAGGAAAAAGCACACGGTGATGATCGCCCACAGCGTCGGGACGCCGATGACAACGCGCCGGGCGAAATAGGACCACATGCGGGGCGCGGGGCTCCTGATTGACCGGGCTTTTTAGCGGGCGACTTCTGAGATGACGGTATTGGCCAGGATCCCGATGCGCTCGATCTCGACCTCGACTTTGTCGCCCGGCTTCAGCCACTTGGGCGGCTTGCGCGCGGCACCCACACCCGCCGGCGTGCCGGTGGAAATGACGTCGCCGGGCTCGAGGTGGGTGAAAGTCGAGATATAGGAGATGGTCGCCGCCACCGAGTAGATCATGTTGCTGGTGTTGTCCTGCTGCACGACTTCGCCGTTGATGCGCGTGGTCAGCATCAGGTTCTGCGGATCGGGCACTTCCGTCGCCGGAACCAGCCAGGGTCCGCAAGCGCCCGATGAATCGAAATTCTTGCCGGCGGTGAAGGAATGCTTCTGGAAATCGCGCACGCTGCCGTCGAGGAAACAGGTGTAGCCCGCAACGTGCGACAAAGCCTTGTCCACGGGAATGCGGCGCCCGCCCTTGCCGATGACAACGGCCAGCTCGCCTTCGAAATCGTATTCGTGGGAAGCGCTGGGACAGACGATGGACTGGCGATGGCCCACCAGCGACTGCGCCGTGCGCATGAACAAGACCGGGTTTTCAGCCATGGGCCCACCCATTTCCACGGCATGGTCGCGGTAGTTCTTGCCGATACAAATGATGCGCGCCGCATCGGGAATCACCTGCAGCAGCACGACGTGATCGAGTGCCACGGTCGGTTTGCGCTCGGAGGCGACCGCCTGAAGGTTCACCAAGGGTCCCGTGGCCAGCACACTGCGCAGACTATGTCCGGCGTCGGACAGGTCGATGATGTCGTTGCCGATCACCGCGCCGAAGCGCGGCCCGTGCGTATATTCGTAGCTGACAAATTTCATCTTCATGAACGGTACTCTTGTAGGTGAGTTGGCTGAGGCGCCTATTTCGGCATCATGACCGTATCGATGACTTGAATAAAGCCGTTGTCAGCGATGATGTCGGCCTTGATCAATTTGGCGTTGTCGATGGTTACGCCTTTGGTCGCGTCGATCAGGAAAGAGCCGCCCTCCATCGTGGCTGCCTCGAGGCGCTTGCCGAGGAAATCCCGCGACGTCGCTTTGCCGTCGACGATGTGATAGGTCAAAATCTTGCGCAGCTTTTCTTTGCTTTCGGGCTTCAGCAGATCCTTTAGCGTCCCGGGCGGCAACTTGGCGAAGGCGTCGTCTGTCGGCGCAAACAGGGTGATGGGCCCCGGCCCCGACAGGACATCGGTCAGGCCGGTGGATTTCACCGCCTGCAGCAGAATGGTGAAGGTGCCGGAGTCCTGCGCCGTGCCGATGAGGTCCTTGGCCAGCGCGCTGGCCGTCAACGACGGGGCCACAAGCAAGAAGGCGACTGTGCCGATGGTGGGGATCAGACGGCGGATCATGACGAAGCCCTTTTGAATTTGCCCGGCTTGAATTTACCCAGTCGGTCCTTGTAGACCGACTCGCCTGCGGCGCAGATGGAATTATAAGCCCGCAGTTTACCGTCTGACCTCATCCCGACAAGGCAAGCCGCATCCGATGTCCGAAAAGTCCCCCGAAAATCGTGAAATGTACGCCGAGATCGCGGCCCTGGTGGCCGCCTTGGCCAAAAGCTTCGCCATCAAGGACGAGGAGGCGGCCCAGGCCGTGGAGTCGGGCGCCATGGCCCTGCAGTTCGGCCAAGACGCCAACGGCAACCGCTTCGTGACCGCCGCCTACCAGGGCAAAAGCAACCGCGTCTATCAGGGCGCCATCAAACACGGCGAAAAGCCGGCCTGAGCCTACTCGGGGACTTTATCGCCGGCGTATAGTGATGTATATGCATCATATGAAGCCTCCTACCGGTTTGACAGCCGAATCTGCCCCGCCTTTAGACCCCGAAGCCTTGGTTCAGGTCTGTCTGTGCCACCATGTCCGCCGCGCGGCGCGGGCCATCAGTCGGGTCTTCGACGAGGCGCTGGCGCCCACCGGCTTGAGGGCCAGCCAGTTCAATATCCTGGCGGTGATCGGTGCCCGGGACTCACGCACCGCGGCGGAAGCCGCGCTCCTATTGGCCATGGACCGCACCACCCTTAGCCGCAACCTCAAGCCCTTGCGCGAGGCCGGTTATATCACCGCCGAAGGTGGCGCCGGCCGCAGGCCCGATGCGCTGGTTCTGACCATCACCGGCCAGGCGGTCTTTGCCCGGGCTGCCCTGCTCTGGCGCCAGGCCCAAAGCGGCCTGACCCAGGGCTTGGGGGCAGGCCAAGCCGGCACGCTGCTACAGGCCCTTGAAGCCGCCGCCCGCGTCGCCGCGCAGCAATGATGCATATGCATTATTATCGGCAGAGCCAGTGTCCTCTGCCGGCTCCCCGGCTTAATCTTTATTAAACCGTTCCCCGGCAGACTGTCGCGACCCGCCACAGAAGTGCGCGGCTTCGATACTCCCAAGGGGACACCGCGCCTTGAGAACGGTCACCAAAACCTACAAAGACGGCGAAATCATTTATCGCCAGGGCGAAGAGAGTCAGTGGGCCTTTGAGGTCCTCGACGGCTCCGTCGAACTGATCAAGGACGGCCCTGAAGGCCTGACCGTGATGGCGCGCCTGAAAGCCGGCGAGCTGTTCGGCGAAATGGGCATCCTCGACAATACCCCGCGCTCGACCTCGGCCCGCGCCCGCGGCGCCGTCACCGCCAAAGCCATCCCGCGCGACGAATTCCTGCGCCAGGTCGAAGCCGATCCCGACACCGCGCTGAAGGTCATGACCAAGCTGGCCCGGCGCATGCGCTCGCCTGCCGGCTCGTCCGATGGCGATACGATCCGCGCCGCGGCCTACAAGGCCGTCGCCTCCAATCTGCCGGTACCGATCAACAGTGAGCAGCCGCTGATCGCGGCGCCCTTGCGCGTCGGCCGTCCGCTCCCGGCCAATCTGATCGGCGAGCGCAAACCCAACTTCATGGAAAAGATTTTCGACGCGGTGGTGAAGGACCCGACGCGCCGCCCGGGCCGCAAAGCCAAGAACCCGCCGCCGGCTGACATCCTCATCCTCGTCGGCAAGCTCCGCGACGACTACGACAACCTGCAGCGTAAATCGCTGTTGGCCGCCCTCGACGGCATTCCCGGCCTGCGCGCCGTACCCCTCGACCGCGACCTTACCAAGACCCAGCCCGGCATCACCGAACCCGGCGCCGTGCTCAACGATGACCTGATGAAGCGCGCCACCCGCGATGCCCGTGCCTGGATGAACGAGCAGAACGCCGATCTGCTCATCTGGGGCAACGTCGATTCGTCGGGGCGCAATCTCGAACTGCATTTCACCGCCACGGCCTCCAGCCCAGGCGAACGCCCTGGCCGCTTCACTGCACTCAACACACTCTCGGTCCCCGTCGATTTTTACACGGACTGGACGGCCCTTATTCGCGCGGTGGCTCTCGCGGCCATCGATCCGCGCAGCTTTCCGCAAGGTCGTATCCTGCGCTCTGCCCTGCCGGCCATCGCCCAGTCTGCGCGCAGCATGGGCCTTGAGCCCTCTGCCGCCATGGAGCCGCAGGAACGCGCGTCGATTCTGTTTTGCTACGGCAACGTCGCGGCTGCCTGTGCCCAGCTTGAAGGCGACCGCAGCTGGTATCACACCGCTGTCGAAGCCTGGCGCGCTGCCATCGACGTCGCCGGCCAGGAGCAGGGCCCGCTGACCGGCCAGCTCTATCAGCAGCTAGGCCTGGTGCTTCAGATCATTGCTGAACGCACCAACGACACGGATTGCTTGGAACAAGCCGCCGACGCCTATCGCCGCGCGCTGATGCACATCTCGCGCCGCCGCCAGACGCTGGATTGGGGTCTGGTGAAATACCGCTTGGGCTGCGTGCTTTACAAAATCGATCTGGCCATCGGCGACGATAACGCCTTGCGCGAGGCCATCCACGCTTGCCAGGCTTCGCGCCAGGTATTCAACCGCTACACCCATCCGATCCGCTGGTCGGAAGTCTCCAATACACTCGCGCAGATCCTGCAGGTCTACGGCGACAACGTGCGCAGCATGCCGGTGCTGGAGTACGCCGTGAAATGTTGCGTCGGCGCCTTGCAGGTGCGCACGCCCGATACCGCGCCGCTACAGTGGGCCTCGATTCAGAACACCCTGGGCTCGGCCTTGTTTCTGCTCGCCAAACATTCCGGCGAGTGGTCTTACATGCGCCAATCTTCCGATGCCTTCCGCTTGGCGCTGACGGTCTACAAGGACCATGGCGCGGGACGCATGGCGATCATCACCGAGCGCAATCTGCAGCGCGCCGAGAAGCAGGTGCATAACTCGCACGAGCAGCACACCGCCGACCCGGTGTGGGCCCAGAGCTTCAATATCGCCGAAGACAACGACTACGACTGGCAGTCCTTCCTCAACGGCAGCAACGATGCTGCCGATGGCGCCGGCAGCAGCATCAGCGAAGTCGCCTAAGCCCATTTTCCGGATTTGAAAATGCGCTAAGCTGGACCATGGCCAGCCAACGCATCCTCGCCATCGACCAGGGCACGACCTCTACCCGCGCCGTCATGTTCAGCGCGGCTGGCGAACCCTTGGCGGCATCACAAACCCCTTTGCGTCAGATTTATCCCGCCGATGGCTGGGTCGAACACGACGCCGAGGAGATCTGGCAGGCCACCCTCAGCGTCTGCCGGGACGTCATCGCCAAGACCGGCGGCATCGATGGTGTCGCAGCCCTCGGCATCACCAATCAGCGCGAGACCTCGGTCCTGTGGAACCGCGTCACGGGCAAACCGGTGATGAATGCCATCGTCTGGCAGGACCGCCGCGGGGCAGCACTATGCGCGGCCTTGCGCGAGGCCGGCCACGAAGGCGTCATCCAGAACAAAACCGGGCTGTTGATCGATTCTTATTTTTCCGCGACCAAAGTGCAGTGGATGCTCGATAACATTCCGAGCGCGCGGGCTGCGGCGACGCGCGGTGAACTCGCCTTCGGAACCATCGACTGCTTCCTGCTCTGGCGTCTCAGCGGCGGACGTGTGCATGCGACGGACGCCACCAATGCCTCTCGGACGATGCTCTACGATATTCACCAAGGGCAGTGGGACGACGACCTGCTCGCTCTCTTTGCGATTCCCAAATCCATCCTGCCCGAGGTGCGCGACACCGCCGGCGATTTTGGCGCCAGCGACCCGGCGCTGTTCGGCCGCACCATTCCCATCACCGCCCTGGTCGGCGATCAGCATGGCGCGCTCGTTGGTCAGGCGTGTTTTGAACCGGGCATGGTCAAAAGCACCTACGGCACCGGCTGCTTTGTGCTGGTCAATACGGGAACAGTGGCGCTGCCGTCGCGCAACCGCCTGCTGACCACCATCGCCTATCGCCTGAAGGGCGAGACCACTTATGCCTTAGAGGGCAGCATCTTTAATGCAGGCACGGTGATCCAATGGCTGCGCGATAACGCCCGGATGATCACCAGCGCCGGCGAGTCGGAAAAGCTGGCGGCCGCGCTCGACGACACCGGCGGTACGGGCCGCGTCTATTTTGTACCCGCGTTTACCGGCCTCGGCGCACCCCACTGGAATCCCCATGCGCGCGGCGCAATCCTTAGCCTGACGCGCGACTCGAGTGCGGCTCATATCGTACGCGCCGGTTTGGAATCGGTCTGCTACCAGACCCACGACCTTCTCACCGCGCTGCGGCAAGACGGCATTGTCGCGCCGCCCGCATTGCGCGTCGACGGCGGAATGATCGCCAATAACTGGTTGTTGCAATTCCTTGCGGACATCACGGGTATTCCCGTTGAGCGGCCGGTCTATGCCGAAACGACGGTGCTGGGCGCGGCCTTTCTGGCCGGCTTGGGACGCGGCTTGTTTTCCTCGCTGGATGAAATCAAAGCCGCGTGGCGCTTGGACTTCCGTGCGGCGCCGCGCATGGCCGAGGCACAGCGCCGGACGCTGCTTGAGGGATGGCAGTCGGCAGTTCGCTGCGTGATGCGCTGAACGCGTTTCAGTCTGACTTGCGCAGAAATGCCGATGGCCAGCGGGTTTTCGTGTGCACTGCAAAACGCTCGCGTGTGCAGCATAGAATTTGGACTCGGGCCTCTGCAAACGTTCGGACATTGTTGGACCACCGAAAAAGATGGTGTAGAGTCCGCGCTCTAGGGGTGGGGTTTTCAAAGGTTTTTATAATCCGATGCAGTCGTCTTCTTCGGCGGGTTCCGCCAAGACGGGCGTGACCGCTAAGGTTAAGTGGTTCAACCCGGCAAAAGGCTTCGGGTTTGTGGCGCCGATGGATGGGTCGGCGGATGCATTCCTGCATATTTCGGTCGTGCAACGCGCGGGCCTTCGCACGCTCCGCCAGGGAGCGACGCTGACTTGCGATTTGACCGACGGTCCGCGCGGGCCGCAGGTGGCGATCATCGGCGTGGTCGACGACTCCACGGTCTCCGACGACATGCCGCAGACCGACGAGGACGAAGTCGTGCTCGACGGGGAGATAAAGTTCTTCGCCGTCGATAAGGGTTACGGCTTCGGCATGCCCGTGGACGGCGGTGCCGACGTCTTCATCGGCATAGGCGCCTTGCAGCGCTCCAACCTCGACCGCTTGGAGTCCGGACAACGCGTGCGCATGCACGTCCGTCCCGGCAAGAAGGGCCCCATGGCAGTCAGGGTCGAGATCCTCGCCCAGGCCCCCCAGTCCAACGGCCAGGCTCAGCCGCAGTACGACCACCAGCATTAGAACGCCTCGAAAATGGCCGGCTCACCCGCTCGCGAAAACGGCGGATTATATATTTTATTATTGTAGTTCAAAGACGTAGGGGAAATTCGGGAACGTCGAATCTGTCAGGATTGTAAGCTCGGCGCCCCACTTGAACCACAATTGTCGGCGAGATTCATCATCGAGTTTCGACCGCAACATGGTCACCGCTGAACATGGTCCTCCACGGGGATCCTGGGTGGATCGACCGAGCCGCTTCCCCTCCCCCTCATCCCCCAACGGCTCGTCGATCCACCACCCTTCTCTGCGGGGGCCAGCAGATGAAGCGCTCTCGAAACCGCTTCATGCGTTGTGGCCACGCCGTGGGGCATCACGTTGAAAATATGCTTATTTGCGCCGCGTGCAGGCTTTAAAAAGCTTCTAAGGTGGCTTATGTATGGGCCAGGATTTCGGCCCTTGGTGGCCCTCTGTCGCGCCCCAGCGGGTGCTTAGGTTGGACCATGCGTCAGAAAAAAGTTTCAGCGGCCAACGTCACTGTGCTTGAGCGCCTGCGCACGGCGGGTCTTCGGCCCACGCGCCAGCGTCTGGCTCTGGCCAAACTGCTGTTCGCCCGTGGCCACCGCCACGTGAGTGCTGAGCAGCTGTTCAATGAGGCCAAAGGGCACCGCGTCGATGTCTCTCTGGCCACCGTCTACAATGCGCTGCACGATTTCACCGCCAAAGGCCTGCTGCGCGAGATCTCGATCGATTCCAGCAGTTCCTACTTCGACACCAACACCGGCAACCATCACCACTTCTACTTCGAGCGCTCGGGCCACCTTGAAGACATCGATGATAACCAGGTGGAAATCGCCGCCCTGCCCGAAGCCCCCGGCGGCGCCGAGATTAGCCGGGTCGACGTTATTATTCGCATCCGCGCCTAAACCGCGGCGAGGCCGGCCTTAGGCCGCCCGCTATTTTAATTCCCCACCCGGCGAATTCGTTATTTAGAACGATTCTAAAATTCTTGACTCGTTTGGCGGGCCAGCTTACATCTGGCATCCTGAATACGAGTATGCCGATGACGGCGGGGCTCGTTATTCTGGCGCCCGCTTATTTTCACTGCCACCATTTCAGCAACGCACAGACAGGAGGGTCATCAGATGGCAAACCTCAAAGGCTCCAAGACCGAAGGCAACCTGAAGGCCGCTTTTGCCGGCGAAAGCCAGGCCAACCGGCGCTACCTTTATTTCGCGCAGAAGGCCGACGTCGAAGGCCAGAATGAAGTCTCGGCTTTGTTCCGCTCGACGGCGGAAGGCGAAACCGGTCACGCCTTCGGCCACCTCGAATACCTCGAAGCGGTCGGTGACCCGGCCACCGGTTATCCCATCGGCGAAACCCGCGACAATCTAAAAGCCTCTGTCGCCGGCGAAACCCATGAGTACACCGACATGTACCCGGGCATGGCCAAGTCCGCCCGCGAGGAAGGTTTCGACGAAATCGCTGACTGGTTTGAAACCCTGGCCAAGGCTGAAAAGTCCCACGCCGGCCGATTCCAGAAAGCTCTCGATACCCTGAGCTAATCAGCGCCACATACCTTGAGACACAAACCGGCCGGCGCACATCACCTCGGCCGGTTTGTTTTTGGCCCCGGAAACTTCAGATGAGTGACGCATGAGAGAGGGCAGCCTCGAAGCGCCGACCCGCCACGTCATCGACTGGCAGAATCCGGATTATATCGACACCGCCAAACTCGACGCCGAAATGCGCCGCCAGTTCGACGTCTGTCACGGCTGCCGGCGCTGCTTCAATCTTTGTGACTCCTTCCCGCGCCTGTTCGATCTGGTCGATGCCGCCGGCGACGACGAGATGCACGGCGTCAAGAGCGCCGATTTCAAAAAGGTCGTGGACGCCTGCACGCTGTGCGACATGTGCTTCCTGACCAAATGCCCCTATGTGCCGCCGCACGCATTCAACATCGACTTCCCCCATCTGATGCTGCGCTACCGCGTCGCCGAGCGCGCCCAGCACGGCACGCCCTTTTTCGACAAACAGTTGACCGAAACCGACCGCAACGGCGAACTCGCCAAGCTGGCGCCGGCGCTGGCCAACTGGGGCTCGAAGCGCGGCAATGCCTTGACGCGTCCACTGCTGGAAAAGGTCGCCGGCGTCGACCGCAACGTCGAATTGCCCAAGTATCATGGTAAAACATTCATGGCCCGCGCCAAGGATGCCCCACCAACGGTCAATAATCACGCGCCGGCCTATGGGCGCAAGGCCGTGATTTTCGCTACCTGTTTTGCCAACTACAACAATCCCGGCATCGGCGAAGCGGCCCTCAACGTGCTTGCCAAAAACGGCGTGGACGCTGAAGTGGTCTATCCCGGCTGCTGCGGCATGCCGCAACTGGAAGCCGGCGATCTCGCGCGCGTGGCCGAAAAAGCGCGCAGCACGGCGCTGGCTTTGAAGCCGCACATTGACGCCGGCAAGGATGTGATCGCGCTGATTCCCTCCTGCGCCTTGATGATGAAATTCGAGTGGCCGCTGATCGTGCCAGACGATGAAAACGTCAAGGCGCTGTCCCAGGCGACCTACGACATCACCGAATACGTCGTCGACATCGCCGACAAGGAAGGCATGGCGCCCGGCCTTTCAGCCGTGACGGGCGGCGTTGCCCTGCATATGGCTTGCCATGCCCGCGCGCAGAACATGGGCAATATGGGGGCCGAGATGCTACGCCTGATTCCCGAAACCGATGTCAGCGTCATCGAGCGCTGTTCCGGTCACGGTGGTTCTTGGGGCGTCAAGAAAGGCAATTTCGAGATCGCCACCAAGTTTGCGCGCCAGACGGTCAAACGTGCCGTCGACGCCAAGAAAAGCTATCTCGCCTCCGAGTGCCCGCTGGCCGGCAAACACCTTGCGCAGGGCTTTGAGAATATGGACGACGCGTCGCATGAAGGCCAGCGCGCCTATCATCCCATCGAAATCCTGGCCAAGGCCTACGGTCTATGAACATGAGCCAGAAACGCGTCCTCACTGCCTCCGACATCATGCCCATGCCCGAGTACGGCAAGATTCGCCGCGAGCACCGTCGTAATTTGGTCGAGGTCAAGCGCAAGCGCCGCGTTCACATCGGCCCCCACGTCAGCCTCTATTTCGAGAACTTCGACACCATGTGGGCCCAGGTGCATGAGATGCTGTTTATCGAACGCGGCGGCGAGGAGCAGTTGGAGGGCGAGTTGGCAGCCTACAATCCGCTGATTCCCCAAGGCCGCGAACTGGTCGCGACAATGATGATCGAGATCGAGGACGAAGGTTTGCGCCGGCGCACGCTGGCGACCCTGGGTCACATCGAAAACATGGTCCAGTTCACCTTTGCCGGTCATACCGTCAAAGGCGTGCCGGAAGCCGACCTCGACCGCACCACCGACGAGGGTAAGACCTCTTCGGTCCATTTCCTGCATTTTGCTTTCACGCCGGAGCAGGCGGCGGCATTCAAAACGCCGGGCACGCAAGTTCTCGTCGGCATTACCCATCCGCAATACGGCCATATGGCTATGCTGGCGGAAGACTGCCGGGCCGCTCTCGCCGCGGATTTCGCCTAAGACCGTTTATTGAACGGCTTCGTCGGGATAGACGCCCCAGAAATCTTCGCGCTTCAGCCAGCCCTGCAGGCCATCGACTTCGACCCGGCAATAGGCCGTGTCGCGGGGGCAGCGCACGAGGTTGACGACCACGCCGGCTTCCAAGGTGGCGACCAGGTCGGCCGTGTCTTCCCCGGCGCGCTTGAGCTGGCGGGCCCGGTCTTTGACCACGGCCGTACGTTTGCCCGAGAGCATGCTCTGATGCACCCAGCCCTCGGCGCCGTCCTGGTCGCGGATCCGGCGCCAGGTATCGAACTCGCCGATGACTTCCACCGGCAAATGCCGTTTCACGTAGACCCAATCCACCGGATACCGGACACCTGGACCGGTCCTGAGATTGATGGGATTGGTGCGCAGCGAAACAAATCGGGGAATAGGCAGTCCACCGCCCGTGGGGGCCGCGGGATCGGCGTCGTCGCCGGCGACTTCATCCGCCGGACCGGCCTCGGGAGAGCGGGTTTCGCTAGGCTGAGGCGCATCTGCGGGCTTTGGCGGCGGCGTCTTGGCCGGCGAATCTTTTGCGGGTTGGGCTTTAGCGGGCGGGGCCTTGGCCGCCGCAGTTTTGGCGGGGGCTTTTTCAGCAGCACCGGCCGCGGTCATACCGCACAGCGCCGCCGCTAAAATCGAGGCTACTGCCAACCGCTTAACCCGCGCCGTCATCAACGCCTTAAAAACCCATACTGAGATAAGTGCAGAGCAGCCCTCGTTCTGAGCCGTTCTTGTGCCTTGGATTTGAAGATTTGGCAACGGCAGCTATATCCAGGCGGACACTGTATCGGCGGGCGGCCTTGGGTGGTTGGCCTTGCCTGGACAAGGCCTTACGCGGCTGCTACCCATCAATCTGGAGCCCTTCATCATTCAGGACGCGAAGTGCACGCCCGATGGCGCGGACCAAGCCCATAGTTGTGGTTACACGCAAGCTGCCCGACGTCGTCGAGACGCGGATGATGGAGCTGTTTGACGTGCGCCTGAACGAGGGCGACCACCCCTTCACGGCCGCGGAATTGGCCACGGCCATGCAGACCTGCGACGTGCTGGTGCCCACGCTGACCGATACCGTTGACGCCAGCGTCATTTCCAAGGCCGGGCCACGGCTGAAATTGATCGCCAATTTCGGCAACGGCGTCGATCACATCGATGTCGCCGCCGCCCGCGCCAAGGGCATTACCGTTACAAACACCCCAGACGTGCTGACCGAAGACACCGCCGACATGGCCATGGCGCTGATGGTGGCCGTGCCGCGCCGCCTGCTCGAAGGAGCCGAGATAATCCGCGAAGGCCGCTTCAAAGGCTGGAGCCCGACGCACATGCTGGGTCACCGCATTTATGGCAAACGCCTGGGCATCATCGGCATGGGCCGGATCGGCACGGCGGTCGCGCGCCGCGCCCGCGGCTTCGGTATGGCGATCCACTATCACAACCGCCGCCGTCTACGCCCCGAACTGGAAGCCGAAGTCGAGGCGACCTATTGGGAAAGCCTCGACCAGATGCTGGCCCGCATGGACGTGATTTCGGTCCATTGCCCCCACACGCCGGCGACGTTCCACCTGCTGTCTGAACGCCGCCTGAAGCTGCTCAAGCCCACCAGCTACATCATCAACCTGGCGCGCGGCGAAATCCTCGACGAGGACGCCCTGGTGCGTCTGCTCGAGGAAGGCAAGCTGGCCGGCGCGGGCCTTGACGTGTTCGAACACGAGCCAGCCGGCAATCCCAAACTCATGGCGATGAAAAACGTCATTCTGCTGCCGCATATGGGCTCGGCCACCATCGAAGGCCGTATCAACATGGGCGAGAAGGTGATCATCAACGTAAGGGCGTTCTGCGACGGCCACGCGCCGCCGGACCGCGTGCTGCCGCCGCCGGCGTGACGCCGCTGAACGCGGATATCCATCCGCATATCCTGCCCATTCCGTTCCGCGATCCGCCAACGGCCTTCGCGCCTCTGGCCGCGCGGGACATGG